>JBBRJE010000012.1:0-23722 GCA_038219845.1 Bacteroidia bacterium | reverse complement strand
ATCCAATGAGAAATTCAGGGTTGTAGCTACAGGAATAAAAACCTTTGAGATAAGAATATATGACCGCTGGGGTGAGATGTTGTATATCTCCCAGGATTATAAAACCCATGGATGGGATGGTAATTATAAAGCCAAAACTTCCCCGGTAGATGTATATATTTACAAGGTGATAGTGACGGCGTATGATGATAGAAAGTACGAGTATGATGGCACAGTGCATTTAGTTCGATAAATAAGATAAGAAACGATACATTTGAGCCGCAATAACTAATTGTGGCTTTAATGTTTTTATCCATAGTATGAAAAGGTTGTTTATTTTAGTCTTAGCATTTATTGCATTATTCATAAGTAAAAATACTTATGCGGATCATGTAATGGGTGCAGACATCCAATGGAAATGCCTGGGTAATGACACTTTCAAAATAATCTTTAAATTTTACAGGGATTGCAGGGGGATTCCCAAATCAGGATCTGTGAGTTTGGCCTTTTCCAGCGACTCTTGTTCCAGCAGTCTTTCAGGATCGCTGAATTGTTCCAGGGTTTCACTGGTAGACATTACGCCGGTATGCAGCGCCAATAAACCCTGTAATCCATCCAATACGATGTTATCATCAATTCCATATGGAATTGAGGAGCATACATTCACAGGTAAAATTTATTTGGGAGGCAATTATGCCAATTGCTGCTGGTACAAATTCACTTTTGGTGAATGCTGCCGCAGCGGTCCGATTAATACCGGCTATAGCTGGGCAAATTTTAGCACGGAACTGTGGCTTAACAGATGCATAACACCATGTGATAATGGGCCCGAGTTTAAAAATCCCCCGATCGCGATTAAATGTGCCGGCCAGGATGTAGTATATAATCACGGGGTGGTTGATGAGGATGGTGATTCACTGGTTTACAGAAAAGCAACACCGAACGGTGCCAATTATTCGAGTCCATGGAGTTTGAATTACCCTCTTACCTGCCTGGGAGGCAATAATCCCAATCCAAATGCTACACCACCCACAGGGTTTTATTTAGATCCGCAAACAGGGGATATGATTTTCAGGCCGATGCAACAGCAGGAAACGGTGATGAAAATTAAAGTGGAGGAATGGAGGAAAATAAACGGTGTTTATAAATTGATAGGTATTGCAACACGGGATATGCAGTTTATAATTCTTGCTAATTGTTCCAATAAAAATCCAACGATTAGTTCTTTGCAACCCTTTGAAGTATGTGCGGGGTCTCAACTCTGTTTTACCATAAGCACGAACGACCAGGATTATGCAGATACCACAAGAATATATTGGGATCATGCCATACCCGCAGCTACCTTTACTCAAAATAATGGGACGGTAAAAAGGGCACAGGGACAATTTTGCTGGACACCTTCAGAGGATGATGCCAGTACTTTGCCGTATTATTTCAGGGCGACTGTGGAAGACGATCACTGTCCGCTTAATGGACGATCAACAAGGGCCTATACTATCACCGTAAAACGAACTCCACATGCCGATCGTTATTATACCGACCTGGGCTGTGGTAAATATCGTTGTGTGTCTGTTCCTAAAGCAAATTATTCGAATCCTACTTTTGAGTTTAAAATATTAAACGTAAAATATTTTGATGATACGGTAATTTATCAGTTTCCAGCCGGGGGAGTTTATGTTGTAAAGCATACTATCACCTGGAATTTTTGCAGCGATGTATATTTTGACACGATTAAAGTTGATACTTTTCTCAAAGCATTTGCACCTAAAGATACATTTGTTTGTAAAGGTCAGCCCATCCTCATCCAGGGTTTAGCTAAATGGGGCACTTTACCGTATCATTATTATTGGAGCAGCACGGATACAAATTCATCAGTTGTGATCTTTCCAACTGCCGATACCACCTTATATTTTAAGATAACAGATAATATCGGTTGTATATCCTACGATACTGTGAATGTATTTGCCAAAAACCTGCCTACAATAACGCCCAATACTGACCGAAGGGTTTGTTATGGCGATAGTGTGATATTTGATGCCGGAAATGCGAATTCCGGAATGACCTATAATTGGTTCAAAAATGGATCTTGGGTTGCTCCAACGCAAAAGATAACAGCAAGGGACTCAGGAGAATATTCGGTTCATATGATTGATAGTTTTGGTTGTGAAGCGTTTGATACGGTGAATCTATTTGTTAATAATGAAGTAGTTATTGGACCTGTGCAGGATGTGGCAATATGCAAATCGGATACCGTTACTTTGCACGCAACTGGCGCTCAGGCTTACGAATGGGTTGATTTAAGCACCAATACTGTGGTAAGCACCAACGATTTTTTAACCGTTACTCCGCTTAATACAACCACTTACATCATTAAAGGATCGGTAACTTACAGCAACGTGCTATGCATAAATTTCGATACTGTGACTGTTACTGTAAAAGAGCGTCCTGTTATAAGTTTCCCGGTATTCCCAAAGAAATGTGTTGATGGAGTACCTCTGAATTTAGTTTGTACCGTAAAATATAATAATGTAATTGTTACACCTACTATATTATCCTGGTACTGTCCTTCAAAGCCCGCTGCAATCATCAACAGCAATCAATTTGATCCGATTGCGACTGCCCCATCGGGAGGAACTTTTGTTGTATATGCAAGTGCCGAATATAACGGATGCTCCATAACAGATTCTACAACTGTTACCTTCAATCCTTTGCCTTTTGTTACTGCCGGAAATGATAAAATGTTTTGTGAGAACTTCGGACCGATGTTATTGGACACCGTTTCTCAACCTTTTAATGTAAAGTTTGGCGTATGGAGCATCTTAAGCACCACCACCCCATCTGGCGCTTTAAGCACGGTAAATAATCCGCCCGGATATTCTTATTATTTTAATACTTCGTCTGCCGGAATTGGACTTCATGAATTATTGTATCGATATAAAGATTTAACCACTAATTGCGAAAATACAGATACAGTAATTTTTGAAGTTATTCCTATTCCCGATGCCAAAGCCGGCACTTTAGCAGACGTTTGCTATGACCACGGTTTGATTGCATTAAATGCGGCTTCCGGGTGCAGCCCATCGGGTGGGACATGGAGCGGTCCGGGTGTTAGTTCCGGCTTTTTTAATCCGACAATAAATTCTTCAGGGACCGTTCAAACCTATACGCTGAAGTATTCGGTGGTAGCCATTGGATGTAGTGATGAGGATAGTACTACTATTTCAGTGTATCCTTTGCCTAATGTAAAATTAGCAGCTATTGCGCCCGTTTGTGTAAATACAGGAAATATAACATTGAACGGCACCCCAGCTACAGGAGGGGTTGGAACTTATTCAGGTAATGGTGTAAGCGGAAATGTATTTAACACCCAAAACGCGGGGGTTGGAGTGCATAAAATAAAATATCATTTTAAGGAAAGCACAGCTCCTTTTTGTGAGCTGGCTGATTCAATAACCATCACCGTCCAGGATGAGCCTAAAATATCTATTGATCCGATACAGCCTCTATGCGAGCAGGAAATCATTCAAAATGGGATAGCCATTAAGTGTAATATCAACAGTCCGTTTGGAGTGCAATGGTCAGCAGATAATCCATCGGGATTTAACAACCCCAATGCAAGCGCTACCATTTATCACCCCAGCAATTTAGAACTAAGCAATCATAAGATCAGCTTTAAGGTAATCTCCACTCAAAATGGCGTATGCGCTGGTGTGCAGGCTATTCTGGATGCAGATATCTATCCTACACCCAAAGTGCAATTTACCGGGGATGTATTAAAAGGTTGTAAACCCTTAAGTGTAAAGTTTACCAGCATTACTGACGCGGGTACAGGTGCCGTTTATAGTTGGGATTTCGGTGATCCTAAAAGTGGGCTTGATAATATTAGTAATCTCTCCAACCCGGTGCATATTTATAAAGATAGTGGAATTTACAGTGTTATTTTAAAAGTGACAACTATTAATGGCTGCTATCAAACCCTGGTTCAGAATAACTATATAGAGGTATACCCTTATCCTGTTGCATCTTTTAATGCAAGTCCTACAAGCACCACCATTGCACTTCCTAAAATTAAATTCAATAATACCAGCACAGGAAATGAGCCCATGGATTATCATTGGGATTATGGCGATGGCAGCACGGATAAAACAAGCATGCGCAATACCCAGCATATCTATTCGGTAAATGATACGGGCTGGTACAAAGTGAAGCTAAGCGTGATAAGCCGCGAAGGCTGTGAGGACACCATCTCTCATAATATTTATATAGGACCAGATG
Organism: Bacteroidia bacterium; assembly: GCA_038219845.1. GTDB lineage: Bacteria > Bacteroidota > Bacteroidia > UKL13-3 > UKL13-3 > CAINMV01. The sequence continues at coordinate 19,468 of JBBRJE010000012.1, read as the reverse complement.
TTACCGTATTTATACCTAATGTTTTTAGCCCTGACTTTAGCGGTCCGGAGAAAAACGATATTTTTAAGGTTGTGGCGGGGGGAATCAAAAAATTTGAGATAAAAATCTACGACCGGTGGGGAGAAACCTTATATCAGAGCAGCAATTATTCCACTCATGGCTGGGATGGAAATTATTTAAGCAAACCAAGCCCGGAGGATGTATATATCTATAAGGTTCAGGTTACTTCTTTTGATGATCGGGAAATTGAATTTGATGGCACCATCACTTTAGTAAGGTAGCATCAATGAAATATGCAACTATATTTTCCATGGCAAGTGGAGCTCAATTGACGTCCAGAATTAATTAATTCATAATATACGGAACTAACAGGTTAAAGGAAGGAATGAGTACTTTAAATTCTTTTCCATCTATAATTTGCTCCATTATATAATAACCGTACATCTTACCAATATCACTTTTGATATTGCAACCTGACACATATTGATGCACACGACCCGGTTCAATTACAGGTTGCAGACCAATCACCCCTTCACCCATAACCTCTCGCTGGGGATGCGCGCTATCATTAATGAACCAGTGTCGTCGTAATAATTTAATTGTAAACTCACTATTATTTTCAATAGTTATACGGTAAGCAAATATATTTTCATGAACTAATCCGTTCGGTTGCTTTTGCTGAAATTCGACTTCAACAATAATTTTAACGTCGTTGGTGATTGCAGTTACCATAGTTTAAAAAATTGGATTACGAAAATAAGGGATTAAGTGTTTAAATAAAATTTATTTCTGTTAAAATATTTTGGTTATGGCAGGGTGTCATATTGGAATTCATCTTTTCACCTCATGCCCAAATGGACTGCAATGGAATTGGCTTCATCCCAATTAATTATCTTGGCTTAGCAATATGTAAAAACCGCAGTGTAAGCAGGATCGCTGATGTAAGCAAGCCAATTGTCAATCCCCACCATATTCCGGGCGCACCGAAGCCCGCTATAAATCCCAGATAATAGCCCAGGGGCAGAGCAATTACCCAGTAAGCGATAAGTGTAAAGACCGTAGGGATATTCACGTCGTACATTCCACGCAATACTCCCAGTGCAACGCATTGAATTCCATCGGGGATTTGAAAAAAGCCTGCAATGAGCATTAAGGGAATGGCATATTGCAATACCGCAGGATCCTGGATATATGCCTGGGGAATAATTTTATGAAATACAATAAAGATGGTGCATGTGAATATCTCAAATATCAGCGCGATCTTTAAGGCATTCAATCCGAACTTGTAAGCATTCAATTTATTGTTTTCACCCAGGCTTTCACTTACTAAAATTGAAGCCCCGATACCAAAACCCGAAACAAACAAATAAGTTAAGGCGGCCGGACTGATTACAATCTGGTAAGCAGCCGAAACTTCTTTGCCCATCCATCCCATAAAAAGATTCGCCATTGCAAAAGCACCCACTTCAAAAAAGTATTGCAGGCCTGAAGGAAGTCCATCATTTAATATTTCTTTATGATAAAGGATATTTCTGCTAAAGAGGTTGAGAGGTTTGTAGAATGATGTTTTTTTGCTCTTAAAAATAAACAGAAGCATGGCTGCAGCCATAGCGATTCGTGAAATAAGCGTCGCCCAGGCAGCACCAATAGCACCCATCACAGGGAATCCAAAATTCCCATAAATCAGGAGATAATTTAAACCGATATTTAATAAAACGGCGCTCAGGGCTATATACATTGATTCTTTGGTGAAGCTTAGGCCATCCGTAAATTGCTTTGCTGCTAAAAATATAAAGAGAGGGATGGATGAATATCCAATAACTTTAAGAAAAGGTAGTCCGAGCGCCTCTACTTCAGGATCCTGGCGGAACAGTTGAAAATTCGAAGCCAGGAAATAACAAACGATCATAAAGATGAAGCCAAGCCAGGAGGCAATGAGTAACCCGTTATTCAATAGTATACCGCATTTTTCATGATCCTCCTCTGTTTTTGCTTTAGCAATCATCGGAGGTAAGATACTCAGTATGCCAATGCCTATAATGCTTACTGTGAAAAAAATAGAGTTACAGAAACCTACGGCCGCCACCGCAGCGCTGCTTACCCTACCCACCATAATATTATCAGCAATGCCCATGAGTACATAGCTGATCTGGCCTAAAATTATAGGCCAGGAAAGTATCCATATCCGTTTTATAAAGCTATTCATTGCAACATAAAAGTTGCGAATATAATGCAGTTATGAGGCCATATATTAAAAAGCAGATTTAGAACGTCAAAAAGCGTTAACGTTTTTTTTTGCATCAGCATATGAGGTTGATTTTTTTGTGGCTTCAATTGCAGTTATATTCGCTCTATGAATTTATATCTGAAGACCCTTTTTCTTTTTTCTTTTCTCTTACTTTTCCTTTCAATGCAAATCCAGGCCCAACCTACGGCAACGCCGCAGGTAGCCATCAATGAGATTATGGCCTCCAACAGCCTCACCCAGAAGGATCCGACGGGCGAATATGATGACTGGATTGAAATTCGAAACAATACGAATGCAGGAATTGATATCAGCAACTGGTACTTAAGTGATCAATATTCATGGAGAAAAAAATGGAAGTTTCCCTCAGGAAGCATCATCACCCCATACGGTTACCTTATTATATGGTGCGATTCTCAAACAACACAGTCGGGCCTTCATTCCACCTTCAAGCTTAATAAAGGAGGGGAAGAAGTTATCCTCTGCAAAGTTGATACCGCGGTTATTGATAGTATCACGTTCGGGAAGCAGATCACAGACACCACTTATGCCAGGATACCCAATGGCAATGGACCCTTTGTTTACTCCAAACCCACGTTTGACGCCCCCAATAGCCAGGGAGGAGCTGGATTAATGAATAAAGAAAGGGGAAATGAAATTTCAGTATATCCTAATCCCGCCGGCGGTAAAATAATTCTTAGAGGAGAAGATATCCTAAATATGAGAATATTTAATAGTTCCATGAAAGAAGTTTATTTCTATAATAATACTTTTGAGATGAAACTGATCGAGATTGATATCAGTGATTTAGCCAAAGGGTATTATATCATTGAGATGGTGAAAGGCAAAAATATATTAAGTAAAACCTTGGTTGTGAATTAACCAGATAGAAAATTTTTAGTTAGTTTACAATCAAATAATTATAAAAAAAATGGCAATTAATTCAGAAAACACGCGTGGATTTAGCATTAAAAGTTTCTTTCTTCTACTATTATCCTTTCTTTTTTATCATCAGGCAGCTACCCAAACCAAAGAAGGACAGCAAGAGGATCCTGCTGAGGGTGAAAGCCCTAAGGTAAAATATAAAATCAAAAAGCCAGTATTCAATTATAATAGTGTGTTCAGTGTTTATCCTTTCCAGCCTGCGATTAATTATATGACCCTGGGATATGAATTTAAAACGGGCGAAAAGACTGCATTTAAAACGCTGGCAGGGATTGCCAGTAAGGAAAACAGCGTATTGGGAATAGGCAATATCTCCAATTATTCTGCTTATAAGATAGAGATGCAGTTCAAATATTTTATGAATAAAAAAGCAGCGGTGTTCAACGGAATTTATATTGCCCCTTTTGTATTATTCAAGAGTTGCAAATTCACCTATGACGGCCAGGAGCGGATATTTGATTCAATTTTCGGCAGCTACCGCACTGTCAATATTCACAAAACAGATAAGGCCAATGCCTTTCACCTGGGCTTTATCCTGGGTTATCATTTACTACTTGGAGAGCGTTTCACGCTCGATATGTTTGCGGGAGAAGGTCTGATGTCGGCCTCCGGTAATTATAAATATGGCTCCCGCGTTTTTGATATTTACGCCAATGAAATCAGGATGAAGCTTGGCCTCTCTATAGGATTCGGTTTTTAATTACGAATTCAGCCAGAAGAAGTAATTTTTAAAGAATAGAATTGGCTCTAAAATAATTAAAAGAGGAGGGTTTCATTTCAATCCTCAAAAACTAATATGCTAATTAACAGTTAGTTAGCTTTATTATTAAAAAATTTAAGTATCTTGTGCAGCATTTTAAAGAGAAGTATTGTCTACTAAATAGAAGCCCTTAATGGTAAATGACGAAACACTTATAACACAATGTGTCAAAGGGAACAAAAAAGCGCAGAAAGCCTTATATGATAAGTACTGTGCTACGATGATGGGTGTGTGTTACAGGTATTCGAAGAACAGCGATGATGCTGAAGACATTTTACAGGAGGCTTTTATTAAAATATTCACCTCAATCCATCAGTTTCGTAATGAAGGATCATTTGAAGGATGGATCAAAAGAGTAACAGTAACAACTGCTTTAAATTATATGAACCGCAACAAACAAATCAGAGAAAGCCTTTCGATAGAGGCGATGGCTTATGAAGTACCTCAGCAGCCGGAGGAAGCAAGCATTAAGCTTAATGGTAAAGATCTAATGGATTGTATCCAATCATTGCCTGATGGCTTTAAGGCCGTCTTAAACTTATTCGCTATTGAAGGATTTTCACATCGTGAAATTGCAGGCATGCTTGATATCAGCGAGAGCACCTCAAGATCGCAATATACCAGGGCCAAAGCGCTGCTTGCCATGCGAATATTAGAACAAAATAAAATACTCGTGCCAGTGCAAAAGGCGGGATAAAAATAAAGGTTAAGTTTATTTAGGTTGACAATTTAAACTTATGAATAAAAACGGTTTTGAACCAAAACATTTCTTAATAAAGGAAGCGTTATTAAAATAATATTATAAAAAGAAGTGGATAATTTTGAAGATTTTTTAAAGAACGAAGCTCACGACTTTAAAATGCAACCTTCCGAAAAAGTTTGGAATGGGGTGCAGTCGGCTATCTCCACGCCCAAGAGGATTGCCTTATGGTGGTATAGTGCTGCCGCTATAGTTTTAATTTCAGGATTATCATTACTATACATCCATTTCGGAACCCGTAACATCCTTCAAAATAATACTGCCATAAGCAGTGAACAATACAAAGCCAATAACAACAAACCTTCGGTTGGAGAATCTCCTATTATTCCAGACGAAAAGCCAGTTCCAGAGAATTCGAAGCCAGGACAAGGGAAAGATCATAATGCATCCGGGAACGCCGGGAATCGTAATAAGGCGCACCGTTTAATTGGAGCTGAATCACATCACAAAACAGAAGATAAGACCATTCAAGCCTCTGACAAAAGCCCGAAAGAGGATGATATAAAGGAATTTACAAAGGCGGAGATGGTTTCATCTATGGCTCAAAAACAGGTTTCTTACGCATCCGTTTCCCGTGAAATTATTATACAAAGGACGAAAGAAGGTATAAGTGCTCTTTCGAGAGATCGTGCTATTCCTAAAAGAAAAAATACCTTGGATTATTTGATCAGCGTTGGAATGAATATATCCAATCCAATCGGATCTACCAGCTTTAAAAATTTTATTAAACCATCTACCGGTTTTGGATTGGGATTTTCTGCAATTTATAATTTTGGATCACACTGGGGAATAATTGCTGGCATCGGCTATCAACAACATAGTTACAAGATCGGGGCAGTAAGCATTGCACCTGAAAAAATCTATATCGCTAACGCTATGCAGGATTCTTTACCCCAGGATGCAAATTATAAATTGAGCAATGAATCACAAAACAGGAATATAATTAGGCAGCTAATCCTGCCGCTTGCTTTTCAGTACAGGAAGGATCTTGGTCATAGAAATTCTGTTTCAATATTTACCGGTGTTGACATAACAAAAACGATAGGTTCACGATACCTTATAAAGAACGCTTCAAATGACCGATTATTTTCCAACCGGGATTTCATCGCGCCGATGAATACTTATCTTAGTATTGGAGCCAACTACACTTGTATTTTGAACAATAATCTAAGATTGTTGGTAGGCTATAAAATTCAATACCAGCTGAATAATACATTTAACCATGATTATTACCTGAAGGAAAATCTCCTTGTTAATGGTATCAATATTGGAATCGTATTCTAAAATTATCCTATATCCTTTTTCTTTAATAATAATCTGCCATTAATCAGAATTTAGCCCTAATTTTGATTAGTGAAATAGCTGCTATATTTCGGTATCAGGCGCTCAAACATTAATTATTAACCCTATGTCTTATCAATTCCATGATGCAGAAGTAATAAAGATTGAGGATGAAACTTCTACAGTTAAAAGGTTTTACTTTAAAATGCTTGGGGAGATGAAATTTGAATTTAAAGCAGGTCAGTTTGTGATGCTTGATCTCCCTGTGGATTCAAAATTTACCAACCGAAGCTATAGCATTGCATCAGCGCCAGGCAATGATAATGTATTCGAGCTCTGTATTGTTATTAATGAGGATGGATTGGGAACGCCATGGATATGGAGAAATGTTACCGTGGGCACAAAATTAAGGTGCACTACGGCCTTAGGAAAATTTATACTCCCTGAAACGATTGACGTTGATCTTTGTTTTATAGGAACAGGAACAGGCGTTGCGCCATTAAGAAGCATGATTTTGGAGATTTTCAATAAGAACATTCCACATAAGAATATCTATCTTATTTTTGGTAATCGCTGGATAAAGGATATTCTTTATCGATCAGACTTTGATTCTTTGCAATCCCTTCATCCGGAATTCAAATTTATACCAGCATTAAGCCGTGAAACCCCTGAAACATGGAACGGCGTAATTGGCTATGTACACCAGGTGTATGAAGAGATTTTCGCGGATAATAGGAATGCATATTTTTATCTTTGTGGCTGGAGCAATATGGTGAAGGAAGCACGCGATGTATTAAAGGCCCGTGGTTACACCAAGAACCAGGTGAAATTTGAATTATATGATTAGCGGCAAGGATTTGGTATATGATTTGTAATAAATGTAAAGAAGGATAGTAATTTATATAAAAAAAGTAAATTTGCAGCTCATATGAAAAAGTTAATACTCATCGTTTTTATAATCTTTGCAGGGACTGCAATACGTGCGCAGGTAGATAAGAAAGCACAGGCATTACTTAATGAGCTATCAGTCAAGTACAAAAAGTATAAAAGCATTAAGGCCCAATTCGCCTATACCCTGGAAAGCAAGGCCAGCAAAGTGAAGCAAACCCAGAAGGGAATTCTTCATTTGAAAGGAAATAAATTTAAGGTGGAAGTTGCCAATAAGGAGATTACCTGCGACAGTAAAACGGTATGGACCTACAGCGCGGCCGAAAATGAGGTACAGATTAATAATTATAATCCCAATGAAAATGGCTTTAATCCTGCACAAATTTTTACCATGTATGAGAAGGGCTTCATTTATAAGTTTGTTGATGAAAAGATTGAGAATGGAAAAACCATTGATCAGATAGAACTTACACCCACAGATAAAAACAAAAAATTCTTTAAGGTAAAATTATTCATTGATAAGGTAGGCAAGCAAATTGTTCGTTCCAGCGTTTACGATAAAAACGGAAATATTTATACTTATGAGGTTCAAAATTTCCAGGGCGATATTGCTGTGAATGATAATTTCTTCACCTTTGATCCTACAAAACACCCCAATTGCGAGGTGAATGACCTGAGGTAATGATTAATTAATAATGAACAATGAAAAACCAATACAAAGGTGTTTCTAGGTCATATTCTCCCTCCTCCCATTTTTTTATACCTTAGCTTTATATTGCAAAACAATTTAGCACTTCAAATGCTTAAGTGTATTTGATTATTCATTGTTCATTATTCATTGTTGATTTCTACTTCTCCTCTAAAAACTTCTTCAAGGCATTAATATTTGCAATTCCAATGGAATTTTGTTTTTTAGCGTCTGCCAGGTAAAGGCTGAACCAATCAAATTTATAAATTGTTTCCAGGCAATTTTCCAAATCAAAATTTTCAATTATATGCTCAGTAAAGGTATAATGCTTGGATTTAAAATGCTCGCGTAAAAATTCAAAGCGGAGCTTGACCCTGGGGTGCTTATTGGTATATAGAAAAACAAAATTTGTATTAAAGCTCCCATAAAAAGTTTCGATTACATTGTGATTGCTTTCAGGAACTACAATATAGAACGCCTCTCCTTTTGCATTTTCCTGTATTTGCTGGCAGGTTCTTAATGCCAGGGGTTCGGTATATTGATCGGCGACGAATACAAATTTTTTGCCGATTGCTTTTGCATAGGGTTCGAAAATTTCCTTTCCCTCATTGATATACCGTTCCGTATCAGATAGTTTTTCACTGATCTTTTTCAGGGACGCACTATAATCTGAATTACATAATTCACCCAAAATTAAAATTAGCGTAGTTAGCGGATATCCTAATGCCATACGGGGTTGAAACCCGGGTTCAGCGTAATAAATCATAGCCCCTTTGGCACTCGCCTTCTCCTTTAACCGGCCACCGGTAGTGATGCAGATCACAGTGCTACCGCGGTTCACCGCGTCGTCAAACATGGCTAAAGTTTCCTCTGTATTTCCTGAATAGGAGCTTAAAATAACAAGCGTTTTCTCATTTACGAATCCCGGAAGGGTATAATCGCTGATGATCTCCATTGGCAATAGTAATTTGTCAATAAATAATATTTTGGCTATACGGGCACCAATACCCGAACCGCCTAATCCACCTGCCACAATATTACTAAAATTGGCCAGCTTTAAATTATGCCGGGTATAGGTTCCGAGAACATAATCAATTTGAAGACTGAAATTTTTTAATTGATCCGCTTGGTATTTCATATTTAAGATTTAGATTAATTAAATGCAAATTTAGTGTGTTTTCGCATTTATAAAACAATAAATTTGTGCTGCTGGAATGCATCAATTAAATTTGTGAAATCATGAAAATTTTTATTTTTTTATCTCTCTTATCAGCCATATTCCTTACCGCCTGCAATGATGCTAAATTCGACCGGTATCCGGGAACCAGGCTGGACAGCATTCCTATGCAATTCAGAGGCGTTTTTAAGGATCCGGATAAAAAATCAAAACAAAAGAACTTCATTGTTATTGAAAAAAATTATTGGATGGAAAGTGTAAAGGGGATAAAGAATTATTTAAGCGATTCGATGGTGATATCGAATTATAAAGGGGCTTATTATTTTTCTTCGATGGAAGCCAATAACAGGTATTGGCAAATACTATATATCAAGCCATCCGGAAATGACCTGCTTTTATATCCATTTCTCTTTGATAAAAATATTGCGAGAGAGAAAAACAGCATCACAAAATATTTCAGCCCAAAGATGGATGAGGATAGTAATTATATTTTTACCATGAACGAGGAGAAGCTTTATGAATATACACAGAAGGAGCTGATAAAGGAAGAAGCTATGCGACTTAAGCGGAAATAAAGATCGGTAATCGATAGTCCTTAATAAAGGATTTATGAATCTGATAAGATAGTTGAGATGCCATCGGTGGAAACAGGTTAGTGGTGAATTACAAACCCCATAGTTGAATATTTTAGTCCAAAATTCAACCCCTATCGGGGTTGTACAGACCGTCTTCATTATACCCCGGGCTTCACCCGGGGCTATTATTAGTGGACCCTTTCAGGGTAAATTCCTTAACTAATCGAAATTGTAAGGATAATAGAACCTAGGTTATTCTATCTATTGACTCTCACACTTTACATTCTACTAGGACCTTTTATTGATAAAAAAATCCCGCACCATTTTGCTGCATTCATTCTGTAAAATTCCACCGGTAATTATTGTTTTTGGGTGCAATAAATTCCCATGCAGATGATAACCGCGTTTCTCATCGGGTGAACCAAAAACGATCCTGCTTATTTGTGTCCAGTAGGAGGCGCCGGCGCACATGACGCAAGGCTCGATGGTTATATATAAAGTGCAATCCTTAAGATATTTGCCATTAAGATAAGCGGAGGCTGCAGTAAATGCAATCATTTCGGCGTGGGCGGTAACATCATTTAATGTTTCAGTTTGGTTATAGCCTTTGGCAATAATAGTTTTATTACATACGATCACAGCCCCGATAGGTACCTCATCCTTATCAAGGGCGGATTGGGCCTGCCTGAGCGCTTCATGCATATATTTTTCATCAGCAATCAGCTGATCAGCCGGAGAAATCATTGGTAGTGCAAAGGTATTCGCCGCTGCTGAATTAAGAAGAACAAAATCATCTATTATTGTGGTTGACTGCAAGTTGTTTGTCAGTCGTGGTCCAGTAAGGATGATCTGCTAATTAATTATTTTGCTATTTTTTAAAGCGGCAGTTTATGAAAAATCAATGCCTGATATTTCGGATAATTCAATAGTTTTGTTGTCGTACACTGTTTCTTTTTTTCAGCCTGGCGTCATTAGTCAGGGTATAAAATTATCCATCAATCATCAAATAATATGTATCAAAAATTTTTATTTTCCCCACTATGCATGTTCAGCCTGCATTCATTTTCACAAATAAATCCAACGGTAAGTTCATGATTAATTAATAATGAAAGCAAGGACATATATTTTTATTTATTTATCGGGAATTATATTCTTCAGCTGCAAAAACAATTCCTCCAGGATCATATTAAGCGGTAATATTTCGCAGGATGTAACTAAGCTTCTAACGGCAGGAGATTTGGAAATTCAGATCATGGATTCCCTCGTACAAACGCCACGTGAATCGGCGCTGGCTGACCGCATGCAAAAAGCTGTGGAGCATAATAGTGAATGGTATAGTGAATGGGCGGCGCATTACCATCAGCTTCAGGTGCTGCCCTACCATCCTAATTTCGGCTTGAACGAATCAGAATACAATGAATTAATGGAGATGAAATTGAATAAAACACTGGCTTCATCTGCTACATATAAAATCAAAATTTTAAATATGGAGAATCACCTGCAGCTTAATACCGGTGGGAGCATCCCTTATCTTGATAATTTGAAATTCAATACCAAAGACAACACGGTGTCGATGGATAATTACACACTTCATTTTACAGATACCTTGTTTATAGCCAATGAGAACCACGGTTTAAAAAGCATGTGGAAAGGCTATGTATGGCGCTACGACGAACCTGCCATCAATGATACGGCGAATGATGGATTGAATACAAAACATTATAGCATCACCTTGGGACAATTGTATAAAACGGGTAATACGCTGCTTATTTTTAGTAAGCTTGAAGATACTGATGGCGAACGAACCTTGAATTTGGAAAAAGCTTTCATACTCAAAAAAGATTAATTCAGCCGGATGCGGGGATCCAGCATGGCATATAGAATATCTACCAATATGCTCACCGCAATAAAAATCACGGCAATCACCAAAACGCTGCCCATGATCACGGGGAAATCTGATTTTTCCAAAGCTTCAACAGTGACCCTTCCGAGGCCTTTCCAATTAAAAATATACTCAATAAAAAAAGCGCCGGCGAGCATACTCGCAAACCAGCCTCCGGTAGCGGTGATCACAGGATTCAAAGCATTACGGAGGGCATGCCTCAAAACAATTTGCCTTGTACCCAAACCTTTGGCTTTTGCGGTCCTGATATAATCCTGGCTCATAACATCTAACATGCTGCTTCTGGTGAGCTGTGTGATGATGCTGAGCGGGCGAATTCCCAATGCGATGGCAGGTATGATCAGGTTGTGCCAGGCTATTACTTTGCCCGATAGCACATCATAATCGAATAAGCTCCCGGTCATATTAAGCTTTGTATAATCATGCAAAAGAAAGCCAAAGATCCAGGAGATAATAATGGCAAGCAGGAAAGAGGGGATTGAAATGCCCAGGTTACTCAAGATTAAAATTGCCCTGTCGTATCCGGTATCTTTGCGGAGTGCAGCAATAATCCCCATTAAAACGCCTAAAAGGAAGGCAATAATTAATGCCGAGACTGCCAGGGCCATTGTGCCAGCAAAAGCTTCACTGAGGATGATGCCAACATTTTTTTGGTTCTGAAATGAACGGCGCAGGTAGGGGCTTTTTATTACAATTGCTTTATCCCCTGAGACAAATATTTTATGGTAATTATATTTCTTTTTATTGGCTTCTGAATTTTTATGGATGGAGAGTGGCGAAAGATCATCGAGATAAAAAAGAAACCTATCCATGGTATTCAGATCAAGGCCCAATTCAATACGTATATTGGCATTGGTGGTGCTATCGCTCGATTGTCCGCGGCTAAGCTGAGAGGGGTCGGGGAGCACCTGGAATAAATAAAACACCAGCAGGATTACCCCGAGCATTACCAGCAAGGAATAAGATATTTTTTTTAAGATGAAAGATAACAAGCATCAAAAATATAAATTAATCCACTCAAAGAGATAGGTCTTATGAACAATTCCTATTTCAAATTTTTTCCTGCGATACTATTTTAAGACCTATTCCGATAATATTCTTGATTCATTTATTTAAGTTTGTTGGAATAAAATTAATTTTGAAATAATGAATTTAAAATCCGGCTATCCCTTCTGGCTCATTAAAAATGGCTTACCATATGAATATCCAAAACTTAACAGCGATATCCAAACTCGCGTGGTGGTGCTGGGTGGTGGCATTTCAGGGGCGCTCACAGCCTACCATCTTGCAGAAGCGGGGATAGAATGTATTGTACTCGACTCACGCTCAATAGGGCTTGGCAGCACCTGCGCAAGCACATCCCTGCTGCAATATGAGATAGATACACCCCTGTTCGAATTAACAGAGATGATTGGAAAAACCAATGCCTCACGTGCGTATAATTTATGTGCCGATTCAATTATTAAGCTTGGAAAAATTGCAGAAAAAGTGGGGTTAAGTGATTTTTCATTCAGGCCCAGCATCTACTTTGCCGCGGGTACAAAAGACTACAATTTTTTACAAAAAGAATACATAGCCCGGAAAAAAGCCGGATTTGATGTTTCGTTTTTGGAAGAGAAGGAATTGGAAAGAACCTTCGGCTTTAAGGCATCCGGTGCTATTGTATCAGGGCTGGCCGCTGAGGCTGATGCCTATTCCATGACCCATTTGCTGCACCAGCACAATATAAAAAAGGGTGTCCGTGTATTCGACCGAACCGAGGTGGGGCAGGTAGTTCCGGGCAAGAATAAATTGGATATTTTGACAGTGAACGGAAGAAAAATCAGGGCAAAAAAAATAGTCTATGCTACCGGTTATGAGGTCACTCAAATTCTTAGCGCAAAAATCGTAAAATTAAAAACTACGTATGCCTCAATCAGTGAGGCTTTTCCGGGAGATGATAAATTCTGGCCAAAAAAAGCATTATTATGGAATACAGCAAATCCATACCTGTATATGCGCACCACCTCCGATCATCGTATCATTGTGGGCGGTCGTGATGATATGCATTACCAACCTAAGCTAATGGCCCGTAGCATTAATCATAAAACTAAACTCCTTGTTCGTGATTTTAATCGTGTGTTCCCCGGTATTGAATTTATTCCTGAATTTAGCTGGGCTGGTGTTTTTGGCTCAACAAAAGATGGATTGCCTTATATCGGCCCTTATAAGAACCACCCGCATTCTCTCTTCTCGCTGGGGTTTGGAGGCAATGGTATAACATTTAGCCTGGTTGGCGCCGAAATAATCCGGGACTTATGCCTTGGGAAAAAAAATTCCGATGCCCATCTTTTTTCATTCGATCGATGACCGTAGTAGCATCATTATTTTATTTTCAACGATTTTTTTAATAAACGATATACCGGTATGGAAGCCATCCATTGGAAGAAAAGGTTCATGGGTTGTTTCTTTTTATTCTCCAACTTTTTTATTGCATCCATTGGTTTCCTCATTATCTTATTTGTTTTTACTTGAGCCAGGGGCGGCACAGAATCAGAAGGTAGCGCTAATATCTTATAGGTGATAGTTTCGATTTTTGTATCGTATACGCAGATTTCTGGTGTTTGATAGAAACATCCCATCACCATAAGTCCGCTGATGGTTTCCATTGGGCCAAGCGTTATTGATGGAAATGAATCTGTAGTCAAAAAAGAATCTTTAACAGCCGCAACCTCAACATTAGAAAGCTTTGCAGGGGAATCTACCGGACTTATACTTACGATATCCGGAATACTGTCACCCGAATCGGTTTTGTGAAATTGAGCATTCGACTGTCCGGCGATGAAATTCATAAGAGTGAACACCAACGCTTTAAAAAGAGGTGGGCTGGTTTTAGTTCTTAAAAAATTATAAGGACGCTGTAATTGTTCGGGGGTAAACCTTCCACAGGCAATCTTATGTTTTTTGATATAGTTTATTATTTGGTAATCGGGCATGGAAGAGAAGTCAGTCACTGTTTTCTCACATTTAAGGCAATGCCGGCCTTTTTCTTCAGGGAGCATTAGATCCCAATTTTCATGGCATGGGTTGGGAATGGAAATATATTTTTGGTGTTTCATCATCAGGGTGGTTTGGAGATTGATGAAACCTTATGGATTATTCCATAAACGCGCACTATAATTATTTAAATCTTCCTCCCTTTCCAATGATAATTAGAGAAGTTGCCTGCAATGCCAATGAATATAACATAAATGATATGGGCCAGCTGTTCGGGGATAAGCCAGACAATGAGCTTTCGGATATTATAGAATTTAAGCAGTTCCCAAAGGAGCAATCCCTCCGTGGAGATCTTTAATACAATTTGCAAAAGCAGGACCGATAGTAATTGCGGACAGAAAAATATCAGGACAAAATTAATGAGCAAGCTAAGATTGAACAAATAGCAGAGGGCTAATATCAGGGTGATCATCTTATTTTCATATTTGGTGCTTTTGCTTACCCATCGTTTACGTTGTTGAATAAATTCATATAAGGTAGCGGCAGGTGCAGTAGAAACGATGGCCTCCTTGCTTGTCAAAAACATTACTTTAGAAGGGGATGCCCCGAACATTTTATGCATCAGAAATTCATCATCACCACTAGGGATCCCATCATTACCACTAAAACCGTTTACAGCATAATAGGCTTCTTTAAGGTAAGCGATATTTGCGCCATTGCACATATTGGGCTTACACTGGGCGATGGCCGCAGCGCCAATGCCTACCAGGCCTGCGAATTCCAGGACCTGAAATTTCTGAAATAAGTTTACTGAAGGATCCATCTTTACAGGAGATGAAATGAAGCTGGCCTGAAATTTATCCTGGTAGGATGCAATGGTTCTCACCCAATTTTCATCTACCCTGCAATCTGCATCCGTGGTGATGATGAGCTTGCCCTTTGATTCGGCGATACCCTGATCAATGGCTTTCTTCTTATATGCAATTTCGTTCTCGGGATTTTTTAAAGTAATTAAATGTACACTCCTCTTTGCATAGGATTTTACCAGTTCACGGGTTTGATCTGATGAGGCATCATCCACAACAATGACTTCCAACAAATTTGAAGGGTAATGCTGTCGCAGGATTTGATCCAATAGCGCAGAGATATTTTTTTCTTCATTACGCGCCGGGATAATAACAGATACGAAAGTTTCGGGAATATAATCAACGGGAGCAGTATATGATTTTAATTTCCTCCAGCCTGCATAATAGTAAAGCATGAGCAGGGCATAGAACAATCCAAGCGCCATGCCGGTGCAGGCCAGTATGATCACTTCTTAAAAAAGTTAAGTTGTGGAATAAAAAACAAACCTACCAGCGCCGGCAGGGCCAGGTTAATGCACCATAAGGCATATGATGAAGCCAGGATGCTTAATTCATTGGATGTGTAGGAGCTCAAAAAGTATACCGCGGTGGCACCTCTAATCCCTAATTCGGCAAAGGCTATGGTAGGAATGATGGCAAGCACAAAAAAGATTCCTGAGCTTATCATGAATGACTCCATGATGCTTACCTTAATATCGAAGAAAAGAAAAAGCAGATAGTACTGGATACTAAAAACCAGGAACCGGACAATAGAAAGCAATAAGATTCTGGTGAGC
Organism: Bacteroidia bacterium; assembly: GCA_038219845.1. Classification (GTDB taxonomy): domain Bacteria; phylum Bacteroidota; class Bacteroidia; order UKL13-3; family UKL13-3; genus CAINMV01. The sequence continues at coordinate 3,628 of JBBRJE010000012.1, read as the reverse complement.
AATCGGGAATTATAAAATGTAAATACATTGAGGTAAAGCCTTGTTTTTCTGCCTCTATTTATTTTCAATAATAAGGATCTTATGATATCCATATTATAATAAATTAAAATTATGAAAGTGCTTAAAATGAAAGGAATTACCACGATCAGGCCTCTCTCTATGGCATTAAATTGCTGGTGAGTTAGTATAAAATAAATGAAACAGAAGCTTCCAACCACCAATGTAACACAGAGCTGGCTTATGCTTCCGATCACGCTGACGAGGATGCCCTTGATCCGGTGGTTGCTTTGTAAATAGAGTATCCTGGCAGCAAATTCGCCCACCCTGTTGGGCGTGAAGATGCTTATGGTGACACCACTGATTACGGCTTTAAAGGCTTTAAGCCAACGTACTTCTTCAATCCTGTTGATTAATAATTTCCATTTCATTGTCTCCAAACCCCAGTTTAAGAATACCAGGATACAGGCTGTACATAGCCAGAGGTATTTTGAAGGCGTAAGTTCAATTTGAAGGAGCTGGTCCCACAACAAAGGAAACCCTGATTGCCTGCTGTATTTTTCCTTAACGAAAAATTCATAATATAAAAACCAGAAACATACCAGTGCAATAGCAATTTTAATCGCGGTGTTGATGCGTTGTAAATGAAGCGAGCTAAGCATTAGGAAAGAGGGTGCAAAAATAATTTAATAAGCGGATTTATAAGAGCAATATATTTGCAGGAATGAAATCAGCTTCGCGTATTATCCTGGGCATCGATCCGGGCACCACTATATTGGGTTATGGCATTATTAAAATTATCGAGAAGAAATTCGAGATACTCACTATCGGTGTTGTTAAGCTGGATAAATTCAGTGACCATGGGGTGCGGCTGAAGCGAATTTTCGAGCGGCTTACCGCATTAATTGAAGCTTACCAACCCGACGAGATGGCCCTGGAGGCGCCTTTCTATGGGAAGAATGTTCAGAGTATGCTTAAGCTGGGAAGAGCGCAGGGTGTTGCTATGGCAGCGGGCTTAATGAAGGACCTAAGCATTAATGAGTATGCGCCCAGAAAGGTGAAACAGAGCATCACAGGAAAGGGTAATGCCACCAAAGAGCAGGTAGCGGAGATGCTGCAACGTATTTTCGGTTTTGAAGAGATGCCAAAGTTTATGGATGCTACCGATGGGCTTGCTGTAGCTTATTGTCATTACCTGGATTCCACTAATATCATCAAGAAGCAATCGGCATCGGTTAAGAAACCATCGAAGAAACAATCATCCAAAAATGCCTGGTCGGATTTCGCGAAGAAGAATGAAGGGAGGGTGAAGGCGTAAGGAATAAGGCGTAAGGCATAAGGAGATACACCAATTTTCCATTGTCTTTTCAGTTTCCATCAACCCTAATGTGTCATCCTGAAGGGCTTTGCGTAAGGGCCATAGTGGGAAGGGAAGCCCGAAGGATCTCGCTTCAGCCCATGAGATCCTTCCGCCTTGTCTTGCGCACTAAGCCATTGCACAAAGTTGATCAGGATGACGGCCGGGCCTACAATCAGAAATTATTTTGTTTGAATGGAATAGCTTGCCGTCTTTAGTAAAGGACAGAGTTTATACCTTTCATCTTTCGTATCCTCATAAATATTCTGAAGCATTTGCACCACTGTTTTCACGCCGATTTTTTCAGCCCATTCAAAAGGGCCATAAGGATAATTGGTTCCCAGCTTCATGGCGGTGTTGATGTCTTTTTTGCTTGCTGTTCCTTCCTGGAAGGTATAGTATGCTTCATTGATAATCATGAACAGGATGCGTGGCGTTACCATGCCCACGCGATCTTTAACAGGCGCAATTTCCCATCTTAATTTTTCTGCAATTCTGCTGAACCTGGACTTCTGAATTTCCTTGTGATAGCATATTTCTTTTACTTTTCTATTGATAAACCCCGGGATGCAATTCATTCCAAAGATATTATCAGAAAGGGGAGTCATGGAATGAAGACTCCCTAATTCAATTAATGCAGAGGATAAAAAAATGGTAACAGATGGCGATACAGAAAGGTATAGATCGAAGCTCCCCGGATTCTCATCAAAATTAAGATCAAAAACAAAATCAAAACTATCCAATGCGTCATTTAAAAAACGTTCGTCATAAAAAGTTTCTGCATTCGCAGGAAGGGTTTGTTTTAGTTCTTCAAACCGCGTTAATTCGCCTATTATTCCTATCTTCATTGTAACGCAAAGCAAGTAAAAAAATCATATCATGCCAAAGCAAATAATTTTCACAGCGGATGCCCCAAAGCCCATAGGCCCTTATTCGCAGGCGGTGCTTGTAAATAACACCTTATACTGTAGCGGGCAAATAGCGCTGGATCCTAAAACAGGGGAGATGGTTCAGGACAATATCAGCCTGGAAACGGAGATGGTGATGCATAATATTGATGCGATACTTCATGCGGCGAAAATGAGCTTTGAGAATGTGGTTAAGGTGAGCATCTTTATTACTGACATGAATAATTTCGCGGCTATTAACCAGGTATATTCTACCTATTTCAATACTGCGCCGCCAGCAAGAGAGACGGTGCAAGTTTCGAAATTGCCGAAAGGTGCTAATGTGGAGATCAGTGTTATTGCGGTAGTGTGAGGGATATTTTAGGTGAAATGCAAATCAGAGATTTGCTAACGGCAGAACCGCGAATCATAGTCGGAGATTACGCCCAACTGCCACTTTGAACTTGTAAAGACTACGAGCAACAGGGCTTCTTTATTCTTCTAAAAATCATTATTGACACTCGGCGAATGTCTTAAGACTTCGTCATTGCGTTTACACTACTTTGTAAATTAAGAAGTTATTTTGTCTTTAAAATTAATTATACTCATAAAGTCTTCTTCATCAAATCCATGTCTGCTATCTATGGTGTAAATTTTTCTGTTAACATCGAACACTTCAAAAAGATAAAATTTCCCATTACGAAATGTTACCTCACTTTTTATTTTAAATTTAATTCTTGAAGTTGACAATTTAATTTTGCGCTGGTTGAGAAAAATGAAGTAATAAATTTCTGTGTCAATGCTATTGATCACAACCTTTTGTGTGAACTTCATTGACAAAATAACAATGGATATTATAGTGGAAATAATTAAATATATTACCAAATAATTCGGACGTAAAATACTTGAAAATAAAAGTGCAACGAATAATAGTATAAAGATTCTAATTAAGTATTGCATGTAACTTATTCTGTTATTTATTTCCATATTAATTACCACTATTGTCCGACTAAATATTTGATAGGGGCGGGGGTGAAGAACTGCCCTTATCTGTGATTTATTGATACCCGTTATTCTTCGTCTTATAATAACCCGCTTTCCGGTTCGGCAAGTCTCTGACTCATGCCGCGGCGTTAGCAAATCTCCGATTTGCATTTATATCAAACGCTTTCAAACATATCAATTTCCAGTTTTGGTTTCAACCGATTTATTGTGAGGTAATACAATTTGTTTTGATCATCAATTTTATACCCGTTCATCATGTAATACTCCCCATTTGTTGGACCAATTGTTTAGCAAGTTAAGTTAAATAATTGGGTTAGATAAATTGAGATTAGGCTGCATTTTTTTTGATAGATTGGTCATACATTTTGTTAGGGGTTTGTTT
>JBBRJE010000011.1:0-23778 GCA_038219845.1 Bacteroidia bacterium | reverse complement strand
TTCTCCTTTAAGCATCTCCTCGATACCCTGTTTAAAAATAGAATTAAAAAACTCCTGAAATGAATCCTTGCTCTTAAATTGTTTGAAAAAGCCTTCGGGAAATTGATCCCGGATGTTGGGTTTGTTTTGCATGTGTTATCGTTTTAAAAGTTTGTTAAAAAATCCCCTGTAGGCCTCTTCTCGCCGTACCGCTACGCTCCACTGAGAGAATAGGCCTACAGGGGGGTGACTCTAACCCGTTTACACAATCTCCTTTATACTACCTTATATCTCCACGATCCGTAAACAGGGCCACAGCGTATTAGATGCCATTCAATTGGCAGTCAATAAAAAACCTGTAATCGTTTGGCAGGCCTGAACAGTAACTCCAAAGGTTACTAATACATGTCCAATTAATCGCGCTTGGTATTTTATTATATACAATCTACTATTTACTATATACTAATATATCCCACCTACCCATTCACAAAGTCACGAAAAATTGTCCATATCGGAACTCCGTTCCTTACCCATTTCCTGCCACAATTACTCTAAAGCCTGACAGTTATCGTTTGGCACTTTCATTGTTGTTTAGGGTTTAAATACAATTTTTAACCTCGTACAACAATGGGAAAAATAATAGGAATCGATTTAGGAACTACCAACTCCTGCGTATCTGTAATGGAAGGCAATGAGCCTGTAGTTATTGCCAATAGTGAAGGTAAGCGTACCACGCCTTCTATTGTAGCCTTTTTAAAAGACGGCGAACGTAAAGTGGGCGACCCTGCAAAACGCCAGGCGGTAACCAATCCCGTGAACACGGTATCTTCAATAAAACGTTTTATGGGAAATACTTACGACCAGGTGACTGCAGAGATCGCACGTGTTCCATACAAAGTAGAAAAAGGTGATAATAATACTCCCCGGGTAAATATCAGCGGACGCATGTATACACCGCAGGAAATTTCTGCGATCATTTTACAAAAAATGAAAAAGACAGCAGAAGATTATCTGGGTGTGGAAGTTACAGAAGCTGTGATTACCGTTCCGGCCTATTTTAACGATGCCCAACGAAATGCAACCAAAGAAGCAGGCGAGATTGCAGGGCTTACTGTTAAGCGTATTATCAATGAGCCTACGGCTGCAGCTTTAGCTTATGGAATGGATAAAAAAGGCAAAGACATGAAAATTGTGGTGTTCGACTGTGGTGGTGGAACGCATGATGTATCTGTATTAGAATTAGGCGATGGGGTATTTGAAGTAAAGAGTACGGATGGCGACACCCATTTAGGTGGTGACGACTTCGACCATAAAATTATAGAATGGCTTGTAGCCGAATTTAAAGATGAAAACGGTGGTCTTGATGTAAGTAAAGACCCGATGGCATTGCAGCGCTTAAAAGAAGCCGCTGAGAAAGCCAAGATTGAATTATCATCAAGCACCAACGCAGAGATAAATTTGCCTTATATTATGCCGGTTGACGGCATACCGAAACACTTAGTACGTACATTAAGCAGGGCAAAATTCGAGCAAATGTGCGATGACCTGATTAAAAGAACGATAGAGCCTTGCAAATCGGCATTGAAGAATGCAGGCTTAAGCACCAGCGATATCAACGATATCATTTTGGTAGGTGGCTCTACACGTATTCCTGCCATACAGGAGGCAGTGGAAAAATTCTTCGGTAAAACACCAAGCAAAGGCGTGAACCCGGATGAGGTGGTTGCCATTGGTGCAGCTATACAAGGGGGTGTTTTAACGGGTGAAGTGAAAGACGTTTTATTATTAGACGTTACTCCATTAAGCCTTGGAATCGAAACCATGGGTAATGTATTTACCAAACTTATTGATGCTAATACCACGATACCTACCAAAAAATCAGAGACCTTCTCCACCGCCGTGGATAGCCAGCCCAGCGTAGAAATACATGTATTGCAGGGTGAACGTGCGATGGCGAAAGACAACCGTACTTTAGGGCGTTTTCACCTCGATGGAATTCCACCGGCCCCACGCGGTGTACCTCAGGTTGAAGTGACATTCGATGTAGATGCTAATGGTATCATGCATGTAAGCGCGAAAGACAAAGGTACGGGCAAAGAACAAAAGATCCGTATTGAGTCTTCTACAGGCCTTAGTGATGATGAGATAAAAAGAATGAAAGCGGAGGCCGCAGTAAATGCCGAAGCGGATAAGAAAGCCAAGGAGGAAGCGGAGAAGCTGAATAAAGCTGATCAGATGATCTTTCAAACCGAGAAACAGTTGAAGGAGTACGGCGATAAGGTTCCTGCTGATGCAAAAGCGAAGATTGAAGAAATTTTGACCAAGCTAAAAACAGCGCATGCCTCGAGAGATTTTGCAGGCATCGATTCATCATTAACAGAAATAGATGCTCTATGGCAGCAAGCCAGCCAGCATATGTATAGCCAGCCGAATAACGAAGCCGGCGACCCTGGGGCCAATGCAGGTGCAAATGCGGGTGGCAATGAAAGCGGTAATGTACAGGATGTGGAAGCGGAGGAAGTGAAGTAAGGATAAGGGATAAGGGATAAGGGGGTAAGGCGAAAGTAATACACGTTCACACATAAATAATATAAAAATCAAAATAGAAAGCCGTTGCAGGAATGCAGCGGTTTTTTTGTGCTTAAAATTATTCATTGGATATTAAAACCTATATTATATTTGAATTTGAGTGATAGGCAGTACTTATCACGCTCGGCTTAGCCGGGACGAACGACTAACAACAATCGGCTTAGCCGGAATTACCTACTATTCTCATGTTACGAAATATTTTTCTAGTCCTCCTCTACTGCAATTGTTCTTTGCTTTATTCTCAATCGCCGAAAGTAGTGGTTCAATTAGGGCATGCTTTTCCGATTTCATGTATGGATAAACACCCTATTAAATCGTGGATCGCTACCGGTGCGCCGGATAACCAGATTAAGATCTGGGATTATAATCTGCGTAAGCTGGTTACCACCCTTAAAGGACATAGCGATGGGATAAAGCTTTTGAAATTTATGCCCGGCACTGAACAATATATTTTAAGCGCCAGTGCTGAAGATCAGAGAATGATTTTATGGGAAATAAATTCCGGTAAACAGATCCAGGTATATAAGCATGAATATTCATTTTGGCCTGAAGGGCTGGGTTTCACTGCATCTGATGCAAATGGGAAACCCGGGAAATATTTTTATGCAGGCCACCAATTCGGGATAGAAAAATGGGAAACAATGACCGGAAAGCTGGTAGAAAAACTAGATATGGACAGCCTGATACATGATGGTAAGTATCATTGGGTACATAATTTTACTTATGCAACGGATTTAAATTGTTCTTTCTTTAATGATGGCCCTACAGTTTACATGTTCGATCATACTCTGGGGGTTTTATCTACCTATTTTATTGCTAAGAGTGGTGTTCATGAAATCGATTATAATCCGGTTCAAAAAATAATTGCCCTGGCATGTTCAGATAATTTTTATGTGGTGGATCTGAATACAAAGAAGGAATTGTATTATTTGGAAAAAACCGGCAATGGTTACGAACACACGATCTCATTGAGCGATAACGGGGAGCTTCTTTTCCTTAATGAAACCAACCAGTTTTCTCATATCATCAACTGGAAGATGAAAAAAGATCTTATATGGTTTAACGGGCATGCGTTCAACGATGCTGTATTTGTTGAAAATGGCGAGTATGCGATCTTAACAGGAAATAAAGGATACCCAGCCATGTACAATGTAAATACCCTGGAATTAAGACCCTTTTTTGCTATAGATAATGGAATTAAAGCATTGGCCTTTTTTAATAATGACCATTACATACTTAAAGCAGGCAATGAAAACAATGTGCGCATCTTCGATTTGCAGAGTGCTGATTATATTGGAGCCCTTGAAGGCCATACCGGACTGGTATGGTATGCTACAAGCAGCAAATCGGGGAGATACCTAGTCACTTCTTCTGCGGATCAAACGATTAAAGTGTGGGATCCGGCTACCTATAAATGTATCACTACAGTTAAAAGTCCTTATCCCATTGCCGACTTATATTCAGGAGATTTAAGTTCTGTTGCTTTTAAAAAGGTGCTTATCACGGATGATGACAAATACATTATCTCATATCTGCAGGGAAATGGAGCAACAGGAAAAAAGAATGGCTATGTATGGAAATGGGAGATCGCGACGGGCAAGCTGGTAGATGAATTTCAGAATGATGTAAAACGCCTGGCCATGAATGCATGGTTTTCGGTGAGTGATATTGCAATAAATCCAGTTAAAGATGAAATGATTGTATGCAGCTATGAGAATCTGATATTAATAAAAACTTCAAATTTTAAGATAATCAAAAAGGATTTCGATAAAGACCATGACTGGTTTAGTGATGTGGAATACAGTAAAGACGGGAAATTATTATGTGTAAATTATAACCAGGGTAGCTTAGATTTTTGGGATGCAGAAAAATATATTAAAATAAAAGGCAACTTGCGCATGCCTCCCACCTATATTTTTAGCATGGAATTTAATCAGGATGGCACGCTGCTGGCTGCTGCCGGAGGCTTTGATGACAACAGGGTTTTCATTGTAGACACGAAAACATTTGAGATCGTTAAAAAAATGGAAGGGCATGATTCCTGGGTAATGTCTGTGAAATGGAATAAGGAGGGAACGAAATTATTTAGTGGAGGACAGGATTCCAAGCTCATCTTATGGAATATCGACAGCGCTTATCCTGAAGTGACACTGGTGAATAATGCCAATACAGAAGACTATGTATTCTATAATAAAAAAGGGAATTATAAAATCACGCGCTCGGGTTTTAAGAATGTAGCCTTCAGTTCGGGCACTTCATTATTCCCATTTGAGCAGTTTGATATTAAATTTAATCGTCCCGACCTGATCCTTAAAAGTCTGGGCTCAGAGAATACAGAGCTAATCGATTTGTATCGTAAAGCGTATGAGAAACGCCTTAAATCTTTGGGTCTGAAAGAGAGTGAAATGATCCAATCATTTTATATGCCACAACTATCTTCATCTTCAATACCTTATAATGTTAGTGATAAAGAAGTGAAAATAAGAGTTACTGCCTCTGATACAGTTTATAAATTAAAGTCAATGAATATTCGTGTAAATGAAATTCCATTGCTGGGTAAAACAGGGCTGGAACTGGGTGGGAAGTCTATTCAATCTTTTGAAAAAGAATTTACCATTCCGCTGAATTCCGGAAAAAACAGAATTGAAGTAAGCTGCATCAATGAACAGGGAGCTGAAAGCCTTCGCCAGGTGTATGATGTAACCACCACTTATGAATTCCCCAAGCCCAATTTGTATATTATAGCGGTAAGTGTTTCAAATTATAAAGACCCGAACTGGAATTTAAAATATGCCACCAAGGACGGGAAAGATATTGCGCAACTTTTTTCCAAAGGTTTTTATAAATCTTATAATGGAAGAAGCAATGAAAATTATTTCAATACACTAAACGGTGGCGTTTTGTTTGATACGGCTGCCACGCGCGACCGTTTCATGCAGGTAAAAAAATTACTTGCCGGTTCTAAACCTAACGACCAGATTGTGGTATTCTTTTCAGGTCATGGGCTGCTTGATAAAAAGTATGATTTTTATTATGCCACGTACGACTGTGATTTTAATCATCCTGAAAGCAAAGGGCTGAGCTTTGCTGATATTGAAGAGGTGCTCGATGCAGCGCCGGCAAGAAATAAGCTCCTGTTTATTGATGCCTGCCATAGCGGCGAAGTGGACAAAGAGGCCATTGAAATTTCAAAGGATACCAATGCTATTGCAGGCGCTAGGAATGGAGTGGTCTCTTATCATACCAAAGGGTCGGAATTGCTGGATAAGAATTCAAAGCTCAGCTTCTCCAACAGCTTTAACCTGATGAAAGAAATTTTTGCAGGCAGTGAAATTGGAACAGGCACTGTGATCATCTCCGCTGCTGCAGGCGATAGCTATGCCCTGGAAAGTGACCTTTGGAGCAATGGAATTTTCACGTATGCCATCTTAGAAGGAATAAAGAACGGCGCGGCTGATGCCGATCAGAACAAAGAAATCATTGTGACAGAATTAAAGAATTATTTAATCAAAGAAGTATACAGGCAAACTAATGGCCGACAGAAGCCCACGTGCAGGAAAGAGAATCTCGAATATGATTTCAGAGTTAAATAAACAGTGTAGTGGTTAATGTTTAGTGGTTGGTGGCTCCTTAAAAAAAAAGAAAATGAAAAAGAAATCTATGGAATGAGCGCAGCAGAATCTAATTCAATTACCATCTCACCTGAGGTTTAGTGATCCTTGCCTTATCCTAAAAAATTCAGATCATTCCCAATTCTTGAGTATATTTGACTTTTATGGTTATTCACCCAAACAAAATCCTAAGTCCGGAGCATATTATTTATTCAGAAAAAACCAATCTTATTAAGCGTTGGCTGTATCTGGTTATGGCTCCTGTTATATTTATCACCTATATCCTTTTAACAACTACCAATATCAGCGATGACAGCTATTTTATCTATTTCTTATTTCTTGTCTTATTGCTCTTTTTTTTCTCCAAATTAAAATTCTATATCACGGGTGATGGCCATTTTAAATATAAATTCCCACCTTATAAATTTTGGTACACCGAAATTAAAAGAGAGGATATCCTTCATATTGAAATTGAGCCCAATTTTAAAGAGTTCTGGGGATTTGGCATCCGGTTCAGTAAAAAATATTCCATTTCTTATGCCCTGGATACAAAGTTCTTATTAATCATTACAACCAAAAACAATAAGAAGCAGGCGTTATCAGTAAATAATAAAATTGAAATAATTAGAATAGCCAAAGAATTGGGAATAGCGGTGAAGGAGGAGGGGGTTGTTATTTAGTGGTTAGTTCAGTCATTCGTTGTTGATGCTTTTTTGCCTTATAACTTACGCCTTATATACTAAACTTAAGCCTCAGTCTTTAACAAATTTCCTTACCTCCTCCCCTATTTTTATAAAATATATACCCGCTTTGAGGCTTGCGATATTTAAAATCATTTTTTCATCTTTGATATCTCCCTGCATTATATACTGACCCAACATATTGCTTATCGTGAATAAATTATTGGCGGCAAAAAGGTAACTAACCACCAGCTCATTCTTCGCAGGATTTGGATAAACACTGAACTTCATTTCATTTAATTTTACCGGGCTTTTCAGCCCTACATTATTTACATAAATTGTGATTTGTGCCGTATCATCACATTCGTAATAATTTTTGCAGATTAAAGTATAAGTGGTGCTCACCAAAGGCCTGACCAAAATCGAATCATTCCAGCTGCTGATGATATTGGATCCGATCCAATTGAAATTACCTTTTCCATTCGCTTTCATGGATAGGCTTTGACCCTTAAATATATTCGTGCCCGTGGTGGTTATCGAGACCAGCCCTGAAGGAAAAAATCCTATATTAAAAGTATCCATCGCAGTGTTATTACATCGATCAGCAGAAACCAGCTCCAATATGTAGCTGGAAGGTTTTTTAGGGATAATGGACAGAATAGATGAAGAACTTATCATGACTCCATTCTGGTACCAATGAAACAGATAGGGCTTCCTGCCTGAAATAACAAGAGGCAAGATATCAATTGAAGAACCAATACAAATTAAAGTATCATTTATTTTCGCGAGCCTGGTAGTACTGCTATCGACAACAATATTAACCGTTCCCGTTTGACTCATTTTACAGGAGTCGGAAGAAATCACTTCTACCCTATACATGGAATTAGTTACAGGTCTTACAGTAAAGCCTGAAGTAGAATTAACAAGGATGCCGTTTAAATACCAGCGATAAGCATAAGGAGAAATTCCATTAAGGGGTGTAACATCTAAAAAAAAGCTATCGCCTTTACATATCACTGAATCCTGGCTTAGCAAAAGATCCAGGGAAGTGGCATTGGTAATGATGATGGTATCCCATTTTATAGCATCACAATAGGCATTGGTGGCATGATATTTTATATAGAATTTACCTGTTGATTTAAACTTATAGCCCGCGATGGAATCGCTATTCAAAAAAGAATCAACAAGTACGGATCCTTTGTAAATCTGCCATTGTCTGTAATGTGAGGAGGTATCCGTATTTATCGCTTTGAAATTATACGTACTACAGCTAAGTTTTTCTATCAGAGTATTAACCGAAAATTGCGGCCGCACATAAATTGTATAAGATCTGTAAGCCTCGCCCGTTACCGGACAGGAATTATCGGAGGCGCCTGCTACAAAATAATAGGGACGGCTGCGAATATCATTAGTCCCTGGATTCCAGCAAAATTGGCCATAGGCTTGCTTTGTAGTGTCGGGCGACTTGCTAAAAGTGGAAGAGGAAAGGGCTATGCTATTATTGGTAAGAATACGCGTCGTATCGGCGATGTTCTGATCATTGGTATTTATAGTAAAACAAGATTCTGAGCCTGCACAGAAATTATAAATATAGGGTCCGGATAAGGTGGGTAGCTTATTATTCATGCCTTGTAGAATAAATACCTGAAGGTCGCGGCTGGTAACTCCAATCACTTTGGCAATGCCTCCGATTTTCCTCCATTCGGTAACCGTTATTTTAATCACGGATGATTGCACTTGTGTTGGATGGAAAATCAAATCGCCGGTAAGTGGATCCAGATTGAACCCAGTTGGGGGATTGAGATTTGGATTTGGGTTATTCCCATTGAAGCATGTGAGCGGATAATTAAAAGACCAGGGACTAGAATAAGCACCACCTAAAGGTGGGGAAAGCCGGTAGGTGAGAGAATCATTCTCATCATCCACCATTCCTAAATTATATCGGATATCTTCCCCGGCATTTTTTATAAGTAAAACATTACTAGAAAATTTCGGACTATTATTGGCCATGCATCGGTTGAGCCAGAAGTCATCATAAAAATCAGCATCGGCAAGGCCTGTGGTGATAATGGAACTCCTGCAACAGAGTTGCCAATGTATTTTATACCAGCAGCAATTAGAATAATTGCCTCCCAGAAATATTTTATAGACCCAGGTATGCCGTTCTAATCCTAAAGGAACCTGGCTTGAAGATTGTGCATTGCCACCAGAAAGAGGGCAAGGCTTCTGCTGTGAGCCGCATACGGGTGTGATATCATCAATGGTATAGCTTTGGGCAGAAGGTGTGGAGATTGTATAGCTGTTGCCGCATGAATCGCTGCTGATTACCGGTGGAAGCGTGCTCATGGAAGAGGCGCCATCGGTACAACGCCGGTAAACAACCAAGGTAATCTGGTAGGTATCGTTCCCGAGGCATTTCCATTGGACATCCATACCTGCCACATGGGTAGCATGGGACTTATAGAAACCAAAGAGAAACAAAATCAGGTGACTGAATAAAAGGATTACTTTATTCAATATTGTAATTTGTTTAAATAGTTTAGCTGGTGAAAATAGGTAAAATGGGTGGAAATACCAAAACCGGGGTAGGAAACAACGGGAAAGCAAATCCGGTCAATCACCCGACTGTTTCAAGAAACCAAAAATTATTCCTTTACAAATTTTCTTACCTCTTCCCCCACGCTAACAAAATAAACACCGGGAGCCAAATATGAAATATCAACGATAGTTTTATTTTCAATCAGCCTTCCGGCTAATGCTACCTGCCCCAATACATTATAAATCCTGTATTCGGCATTCACAATTGTCACTTGTACATTAGCGCTAGCGTAAATTGTCAACTGATTGAACGCCGGATTGGGATCAATCATTAGTTTCCTTTCTTTCTTTGCCTCTGATTTAATTCCAACATTGCTCACGTTAATTGTTATTTGTGCTGTATCAATGCATCCATAAATATTCCTGCAAATTAATTGATAGGTAGCGGCTACGTTAGGTTTTACTAAAACTGAATCCCCCCAGTTGGAAATAATATTGTTTCCGCTCCAGTTAAAATTACTGATTCCATTAGATTTAATCACAGTACTTTGTCCGGATAGTATATTTGTATTTCCTGCAGACAAGGAAATTAAATGTGAAAAAACAGAGATCGTAAACGTATCCCGGAAGAGGTTAAAACAATTGTCTGCGGAAACAATATTCAAAATATAATCTGCAGTGGAAATTGGTGTGATAGATAAGGTTCCGGAAGTACTAATTAATATGCCATTCCGATACCATTGAAATTGAAAGGGGGCGGTGCCTGATTTAATTATAGGAGCAATGGTAAGGCTTGAACCTTTACAAATTATTGTATCTCTTAATAAATTCACTTTTAAGTTCGAAGCATCAACAGAAATATTTATTGTGTCGAGAAACTGGCTGATACATTTATCAGATGAAAAAATATTCAATATATATTCCGAATTTGCGGGTGGAGTAATTGATAAGGTAGCCGCCGTGCTGATTAATAAACCATTGTAATACCACTTATATTGTAAAGGAGGTTTACCGCTAATAATACCGGGAGAAATATTCAGGCTGGTTCCCGGGCAAATAATTGTGTCCCTGATCGGAATAACTTTCAACACGGAGGTGTCTACCGTAATATTTATAGTATCCCGGTACTCATTAAAACAGTTATCGGCTGAAAATATATTTATTATATAATCAGCACTTGCATTTGGCGTAATAGAGAATGTCGCGGTGGTATTGACAAGCACACCGTCCTTATACCATTTGTATTGCAGCGGAGGCTTGCCGGTGGTTATAGTATGAGTTAAATTAAGTGGGGCTCCCGGACATACAGTAGTATCATTTAACGGGACTACATTTAATCGTAATGAATCAAGAGATATATTTATCGTGTCCCTATCATTCATCATGCAGCTATCGCCGGAAAAAACCTGAACAATATATTTAGAATTTATTGTTGGCGTAACGGTAAAACTTTGGGATGTATCTACCAGTGCGCCATTGAGGTACCATTTATACGCATATGGTGCGACTCCGTTTATAGGAACAGTACTCAGGATTATACTATTTCCCTTACAAAGGAGCGTATCCTTTGATGTGACAAGTTGAAGCGGAGTCGCATTGGTAATAACTACCGTGTCAATTTTCTTCGTAGTGCAAAAAAGAGTCGACGCTGTATATTTTATATAATAAGTGCCGGATGAATTGAACTTATAATTTAATACCGTATCCGTATTCATGAATGTCTCCATCAGCATTGTTCCTTTATAAACCTGCCATTTCCGGGTAATCGTTGAAACATCGGTATTCAAAGCTTTGAAATTAAAATCGCTGCAAGTAATACTTTCAATTTTAGTGCTTACCTGGAATTTTGGATTTACATAAATTGTATACGTTCTGTACGCTTCGCCATATAAGGGACAATGATTATCATAAGTTCTGGCTACAAAATAGTAGGGCTTGATACGAACATTAGAAGAATCGGGCGTCCAGCAAAATGTTCCGGTGGCTCTCTTCGCTGTGTCTGCAGATATTGTAAAAGTGGAATTAGGGATCGAAACAGAAGATGATGAACGGAGCCTGCTTGTATCGGCGTAATCAGCATCACTTGTATTAACGGCAAAGCATGTTTGGGTGCCTGCGCAAATATAATAAGCATATGGCCCTGACAAAACAGGGACAGCATTAAAATTGTTTTGGACGACAACCATCATGAGATCCCTGCTGGTCACATTAATTACTTTTAAAACTCCGCCAATTAATCTCCACTCTCTAATGGTAATTTTTATAACCGAGATCTGAACAGCAGTCGGTCGGAAAACGATGTCCCCGGTAACCGGATCGAGGTTAAATCCTGAGGGAGGATTAGAGTTCGGATTGAGATTATTGCTACCATAACAAGTTAAGGGATAAGTAAAACTCCAGGGGCTGCTGTAAGATCCTCCACCCAAAGGCTGGCTCAGCGTATAACTTAATGAATCGCCCTCATCATCTACCATTCCTAAATTGTATCTGACATCCTGCCCTACACTTTTAATGATTAACGGATTACCCGTAAACCTAGGGCTATTATTGCAAATACAGCGGTTCAACCAAAACTCATTCATAAAATTCTGATCAGCAAAACCCGTAGTGATATTGCTTGAACGTGAAGTTTGTTCCCAATGGATTTTATACCAGCAACAATTTGCGAAATTACCTCCAAGGTAAACCTTATAAACCAGGAAATGTCTTTCGATGCCCAAAGGAACTTGGGCTGAGGAACTCCCAGTGCCGCCGAAACCGGGACATAGTTTTTGCTGAGAAGCACAAAGGGGAGTAACGTCCTCAATAGTATGACTTTGCAAAGCCGGTGCGCTTAAGGTATAAGAGTTGGCACAGGAATCGCTGGTGATTATAGGTGGGTATATTGACAGATTGGTAGCCCCATCAGTACACCTTCGATAGATCACCAGTGTGATTTCAAAGGTATCATTACCTAAACATTTCCAGTTAGCATCCATACCTACCAGGTGGGTAGCATAAGTATTCTTAAAACTAAGAATTGAAAGAAATAAAACGAATAAAATTACAATGTGTTTTTTCAATGGAAATATATTTAGAGTTTTATTGGATTTTCAAATTCCAAGGTGCTTGGATTAATTTATTCTTTGGCAAATTTCTTTACAACCTCCCCTACGTTCACAAAATAAAACTTGGGGGCCAATGATTAAATATCAACGATAGTTTTATTTTCAATAAGCCGTCTTGATAATTCTACATGCCCCAATACATTATAAATCCTGTGAAATTTCAAAGGTATCGTAACCCAGGCTTTTCCAACTGGCATCAGCCTCAAATAGGTCTCTACAGCATCTGCTTTCTTGAAATTAAATACAAGAAAGAAAAAGGGAATTAACAAAAGTAACGCTTTTTTCATGGTTGTGATAAATAAAAAATAGAAATATCAAATCCACTCGCCTTGATCATGCTCCTTATATCATGCAATACACCAAAAAAGAAAATGGTTGCAGTTTTATATTTATTTGACCTGTGAATAGGTATGGGTTAAGGCAAATCAATACAAAGCTATCTATACGTTCCTTCTCTAACCCTTAACCCGCTCGGCTTAGCCGGGACTAACCATTTATCCCAAAACCTTCTTCAGCAATTCAGAAATCTTTTTACCATCGGCTTTGCCGGCCATATGTTTCATAGCTAAAGGCATGGCTTTGCTAAACTCTGCAGCAGTAGTAATATTATTTGCCGTCAGCATTTCTTTCAATTGCGCCATGATCTCCTCGTCGCCCATTTGCTTTGGGAGGTATCTTTCAAAAACAGCAAGCTCTTCCTGCTCTTTAACAGCCAGGTCGGGACGGTTTTGCGTGGTGAAGATCTCGAGGCTTTCTTTTCGTTGCTTGGCAAGCTTCTGAACAATCTTAATCGCTTGTTCATCACTTACACTTTCGTCTGCACCTTCGCTGGTAGCAGCTAAAAGTAAAGCAGCTTTAATGGCTCTGAGTGCACGCAACTCAGCCTCGTTGCGGGCTTTCATGGCTGTCGTAATTTCCTGGTTTATTTTTTCGGTGAATGTCATAGGGAGTGCATCGTATTTCGTATCGCGTATTTCGTATCGCGTATTTCGTATTTCGTATTTCGTAAATACAGCGAGAAATTATTATGTCCTAATGTATTCGGTATCACATAAGTACAGCGGGAAATTAGAATATTTTTATCAAATAATAATTATCAAATAATAATTGGAGTATTCAGATTAATCTTTATGATTGTTTTTACGTAATACTTTGTACGAAATACGCAATACGAAATACGTTGTATGTGGTACGCAAGACGCCTCATATCTTCTTCGCAATCTGTGCCATCATCTCGGCTTCAATCACAATTTTATCACCCACATAACCCACGCCTTTCATTTGTACTATACCCCTGCGAACTGGTTGTGTGAGCTCGAGCTTCATGATCAGGGTATCGCCAGGAACTACCTTATCTTTAAATTTCACTTCATTTATTTTCATGAAATAAGTGATATAATTTTCAGGGTCGGGGTAGGTGCTTAAAATCATTACCCCACCGGCCTGGGCCATGGCTTCTACCTGCAATACTCCCGGGAACAAAGGCTCAGAAGGAAAATGGCCGTTGAAAAAGCTTTCGTTGAAGGTGATATTTTTCAAGGCCACGATATGCTTATCGCTCTTCTCGATGATTTTATCTACAAACAAAAAAGGATGCCTGTGTGGCAAGAATTTCTGTATCTGTATCACATCATACAGAGGTGGTATATTTGGATTATATACTGGAGCTTTTGTACCGCGTTTCTGTTTTTTTATTAATGCTTTTATTTTTTTTCCAAAAGCCACATTGGCCGCGTGGCCCGGGCGGGCCGCCATAATCTGGGCTTTAATAGGCATCCCAATCAAAGCCAGATCGCCGATGAGATCAAGGAGCTTATGCCGGGCAGGCTCATTTTGAAAACGCATCTCCAGGTTATTGAGTATCCCTTCTTTACGCACACCTACCTTTGGCTTATTAAATAATTGCGCGAGATGATCAAGCTCATCGTCTTCCACTTTCCTATCGACAATAACAATGGCATTATTTAAATCGCCACCGCGAATTAAATTATTGGCAAGAAGCATTTCCAGTTCATGAAG
Source organism: Bacteroidia bacterium (assembly GCA_038219845.1). Taxonomy (GTDB): domain Bacteria; phylum Bacteroidota; class Bacteroidia; order UKL13-3; family UKL13-3; genus CAINMV01. Next base: position 9,255 of record JBBRJE010000011.1, on the reverse strand, counting down.
AAAGCAAAATGTACGGCAGCTGGCAATTTCTTTCTCAAATTCTTTGATATCGGTTACAGAGGCATGTTGGCTTCCCAAAACGGAAGAATTATAATCCACCATCACAGTAAGGCGGTAATCATCCACGGGCATCGCCACCATCTCCACTTTGCGTGATACGTCGGCATAATGCACATTCTCCGGAACGATAAAATATTCACGGTCGGCTTCCTGCTCTACAATTTTTGCTTCTAGAAGCATCTCTACAAATTGCTTCGCACTGCCATCCATGATGGGAGGTTCGGGCCCGTCGAGTTGTATCAGGATATTATCGAGCTCCATACCTGCCAGTGAAGCCAGCACATGCTCCACCGTATTAATGCGGCAGCCATTATGTTCCAGCGTAGTTCCACGGGAAGTGTCCACCACATAATCCACATCGGCATTGATGATGGGTTGGTTAGGCAAATCCAGGCGTTGAAATTTGAAACCGTGATTCTCGGGCGCGGGCTGAAATGTAAGTGTGCAATTGCTTCCGGTATGTAATCCCACACCCGAAATACTCACTGCCTTTTTTATCGTATGTTGTTTTAAAGATGACATTATTATGAATTACCGATTAAAAATTAAAATTCCGATTGCTAATATTATTTTTTTGACCTTAGGATTGCAAATACAATACACTATGAAACTACAATACTAAATACCAAATACTAAATACTTAATATCCTTAAAGACCCTTCACCTTTTTAAATAATTCCGGCAGCTTCGTTATAAGCATGCTGATGCGGAATGCTTCGCGCTTGTCCATTATGGGCGACCCAAACCATTCTTTGTTTGGCTCTTTGATTTCACGATGCACCCCGCTCTGGGCGCCAATGCTGGAGCCGTTAGCCACCTGGATATGGCCCACAAATCCTACCTGCCCTCCTATCTTGCATTGCATGCCTATTTTGGTACTGCCTGAAACGCCCGACTGGGCAGCCATTACAGTGTTCTCCCCGATCTCACAATTATGCGCAATCTGAATCAAGTTATCGAGCCGAACCCCTTTACGAATTATAGTACTGCCAAAAGTAGCACGGTCGATGCTGCAATTGCTGCCGATTTCTACATTATCCTCGATGATAACATTCCCAATCTGAGGTATCTTTTTATAGCTGCCATCGGGTTGCGGTGCATGGCCGAACCCATCGCTACCAATCACGGTTGAGGCGTGAATGATTACATTGGATCCAATCCTGCAATCATGATATACTTTAACGCCGCTGTAAAGAATTGTATTCTCGGCGATTTCTACATTATCGCCGATATATACTTGTGGATAAAGCTTTACATTATTCCCGATCCTGGCATTGACACTGATATAGGCAAAGGCACCGATATAAGCTTCCGTTCCGATTGTGGCAGAAGCGTCAATAAAACTGGGATGCTCAACGCCTTTTTTAGATTGCGGCTGGCTTGCGATTTCCAACATCTTCGTAAAGGCCATATAAGCATCGGGTACCCGTATAATGGTGGTGAATACAGGCTTTTCGAAGACCATATTATTATTTACCAATACAGCTCCAGCCTTGGTTTCGTAGATATGGGGCAGGTATTTGGGATTGGACAGAAAGCTCAGGGCATTCGGATGGCCTTCTTCAATCTTACAAATGGCATTAAGCACAATGTCGCCATCGCCTTCCACCTCGCCGTTTAACAATTGAGCTATTTCAGATACTTTTGACTGCATGAATAATTATTAGATACTTTGTGCGAATTTAGGTAAAAGTGAATTGACAATAGACAATGGCAATGGACAATTAAATATCAGCATATTTCTCTGTTTTAAATTCTCCATTTTCACAATTCAAATTTCAATTCTACATACCCGGTTCTCTTAAAGTTTTTTACCTTTGTCGCCTATGTCTGAAAAAATTACTGCCGCCATCACCGCTGTGGATGCCTATTTGCCTCCTGATATCCTTACTAACTTCGATCTGGAAAAGCTTGTTGACACCAATGATGAATGGATCAGGAGCAGGACAGGCATAGTGGAGCGCCGGATCTTAAAAACTCCCGGGCTAGCCTCGAGTGATATGGCTACTGAAGCGATAAAAAACTTACTTGCAAAAAAAAATATAGACCCTTTAAGCATCGAAGTGGTGATCTGCTGCACGGTAACACCAGATATGGTTTTCCCGGCTACAGCAAATATCATGTGTGATAAGGCAGGATTGAAAAATGCCTGGGGATTTGATCTCAGTGCCGCCTGTTCCGGATTTCTTTATGGATTGCAAACCGGAGCAGCCCTGATTGAAAGCCGCAAATACAAAAAAGTATTGGTGGTGGGCGTAGATAAAATGAGCAGCATCATTGACTATACAGACAGGAATACCTGCATAATTTTTGGTGATGGATGTGGCATAGCTTTACTGGAACCCAATTATGAAGGTTTTGGAATTATCGATTGCATCTTAAAAAGTGATGGCTCCGGACGGAAACATCTGCATCAGAAAGCCGGTGGCTCACTCAAGCCTGCAAGCATTGAAACAGTAACCAATAGGGAACATTATGTGTACCAGGAAGGACAAGCGGTATTCAAAGCCGCGGTAAAAGGGATGGCGGATGTTAGCTATGAAATCATGGAACGTAATGATTTGAAGGCAGAAGATATTCAATGGCTGGTGCCGCACCAGGCCAACCTGCGTATCATTGATGCTACCCGGGAAAGGATGGGTTTGGATCCTGACAAAGTAATGGTAAATATACAACGTTATGGCAATACCACGGCGGCCACAATTCCACTTTGCTTATACGATTTTGAGAGCCAGCTTAAAAAAGGGGATAATGTAATTCTCGCTTCATTTGGCGGTGGCTATACCTGGGGTAGTATTTGGGTGAAATGGGCGTATTGATTTAGTTGTTTATCACTGCTTCGCCGTCTCGGCTTGGCTGAGAGTGGATAGTCAAATTCATATCCTGAATTAGCAACAAATACATGTACAAAATAATTAATCTTTCATTCGTTGGAATCCATGCTTATTTATTAGTTCCTCCTCTTCTTCATTAAAAGATTTTTTAGCATGGTGCGATTCCTGATTTTTGATATAATTCATTACCTTCTTAATCTGCGAATGGCTTACAGATACGGCGTAATAATCATCCTGCCATGTAAAATGTTCAGGAAACAATTTAACATTGTTAATCCAATGGGCAGATTCCCCTTTAATAAGCTGTGCTACCTTGGAGATACATTGCTCCTTCCCTAAAGAAATTAAACAATGTAAATGATCAGTATAACCATTGATAGATTGAAGAAAGATATCTTTCTTTTCACAATTTTTAATGATGTGTCGCTTTACATCATTTCGAAGATTGGAGCTGAGTAATGGTGCCCTGTTTTTGGTTGCGAAAACCAGGTGCACCCAGATTTGTACATATGACATACTGTTTTTTTTATTTATTAATGCAATTTTAATAAATTTATTTAATTGATAAAAATTATTATTACATTTTAATGCCGTTGGCTGAAGCCAATGGCCGAAAAAATCATGAATTGAATTTCTTCCTTTGATTCCATTGGCTGAAGCCAACGGCAATGATTGGAAGCTTTGGGCAGCTTCTAAGAACACGTTAAATTAATGAGGCAATGGGTGAGGAAAATAAACCTGGTATAAATCAATCATCCTTTACACTCTCACAAATATTCATTAATGAATTCCTTCCAATCATTGCAGTGGGCTTCAGCCCACTGCTAATATTCATGAATTGAATTTCTTCCTCTGATGCCATTGGCTGAAGCCAACGGCAATGATTGGAAGCTTTGGGCAGCTTCTAAGAACACGTTAAATTAATGAGGCAATGGGTGGGAGATTAAAATGCAAATAAATCAATCATCATTTACACTCTCACAAATATTCATTAATGAATTTCTTCCTCTGATTCCATTGGCTGAAGCCAACGGCAATGATTGGAAGCTTTGGGCAGCTTCTAAGAACACGTTAAATTAATGAGGCGGCGGGTGAGGAAAATAAACCGGGTATAAATTAAACATTCTTTACACTCTCGAAAATATTCATTATTGGATTCCTTCCAATCATTGCAGTTGGCTTCAGCCCACTGCTAATATTCATGAATTGAATTTCTTCCTCTGATTCCATTGGCTGAAGCCAACGGCAATGATTGGAAGCTTTGGGCAGCTTCTAAGAACACGTTAAATTAATGAGGCGACGGGTGGGGAAAATAAACCTGGTATAAATCAAACACCATATTCAATCTCGAAAATATTCATTAATAAATTTCTTCCAATCATTGCAGTGGGCTTCAGCCCACTGCTAATATTCATGAATTGAATTTCTTCCTCTGATTAGTTTGATTCGCGATTCGATTTAACTATAAAGCCTACACCCAATGAAATTATTAAAGCTGTGCCTGCAAATATCCGGTACATTTCATGGCTCATCCAGGGACCCATATTCATAAAGTACCATTGATCGGGGAATTCGGTAGGTTGGTTTACATATTCGCCATGATTGAGCGGAAGCCAGAATTTGGATAATAAAACGGCGCATGCAATTAAACCTGCCACCTGACCCTTGCTTAAGTTTAGCTCTTTTATACGCGGCAAAATAAAATAACATAGGATCGGAATGATATAAGTGATTTGCCTGCTCTCAGAATTGATGCTGAAGATCGTAATCATCGCGATAATGATTACGGCTCCCATCCCATGGGCCTGGACATTCCTAACAAATGATTTTAGATATAAAACGATTAAAATAAATATAATACCAAAGTAATGGATATTGGAAACGAGGAAAGTAAGGGGGTCGGTGCAGGAACGCAGGAAAGCATTGCGGATATAAAGCTTCATGCCGGAAACAGTGTCAGGGCCTTGCAATTGCTTTATGACTAATTTGATTCCGATATACAGCAAGAGCAATACAATACCCATTAGAATATGATATTTCTTTAAATAATTTTTTACATTAATTATTTTTTTGCCGTTCAGTTTAAATAAATTATAAAACAAGCCAGATAAATAAATCATTAATAAAACCAAACTTAACGGAAGCATGCCCCGATTTATTTTCTCCGCATCCCATTCCCCTTCGAAATAGCTCATCACCCCGTCGTTATTATGTTTGATATAAAAAACCCAATATAAAAACACCATCACCAAGACAGACATTAATGGTGTTGCCCAGAGCTTTATTTTACTTTTTTCGTCATAAAGGTCATCCTCTTTGTTGGGCATAAAGAAAAGCAGGACGCCGCTCAAATAGAAGAATGAAGGCCAGGTGAAAGCACCAACTACAAGAATCAACAATTGAATGATGGGCTTATTATAAAGCCAGGCCCATAGCGTGATCATCATCAGCATAAATGCAGGGGTATCTGTGAGCACCGGGTAATAAAAATTTAGCTTTAGAAAGGCGAAATTGCAGTAAATCAAGACATAGCTAAGCAATTGCAACAGGCTACTCAATTGGAGCTTCTTAAGAATAAAATGCCAGGCGAATAAACTGATGAGAATATATATCAGGTTCCACGATTCAAATCCTTTGATTACATTTTCATTGGAAAATTCTGCTCCTGCTGCTTTTAGGGAATAATGCACCAAAGCCAGAGGAAAAGTGCGTTGCAACAGGTAATCGCTGATGCCATGCCGGAACTGGTCGGAATCATTTTTATAAGGATCGGCACCCGCACCTTTATGAAATACCAGCTCTTCAAAATGGATGGAGATATCCGCATATACCGAACCATCGTAGAAGAAGCCCCCGCGTACATGGGTTTTCTCGCCAAAAAATATATTGAACAATCCGAATAAAAGAAAAAAAAGGAAGACGCCCAAAGATACCCTGTTCTTAAAAAAATCTTTCATGTATTAAATTGCTGAAATATATTCGCAACAAAAATATGCTTTATAAAAAGAATGATTAAACTAAATTGCAAGAGCATCGAGGAATTGCCAATGATCGTGACCAGGCTCCTGCCCGAGATCCTGGCTTATAAGATTATTTATTTCAATGCCGCCATGGGCGCGGGCAAAACCACAACCATCAAAGCCATATGCATGGCGCTAGGTGTGAAGTCCACAGAAATTAGCAGCCCCACCTATAGCCTTGTCAATGAGTATCAGGGAACGGCATTTACAATTTATCATTTCGATTTTTACCGTTTAAAAAATATAACCGAAGCTTACGATTTTGGGCTCGAGGAATATTTCAATAAAAACGCCATATGCTTTATGGAATGGCCAGAGATCGTGGAACCATTGATCCCTTTGCCTTATTTGAAGATCAATATTGGCCAGGAAAATGAAGAACGGATCTTCCAGACAGAAATAATAAAATTTTGACAACCGGAATTTTTATTTAAATTTGGCTTTTGGTTATTGACCATAGCATATGCAGGAAGTTTACACAGAAGACATTAAAGAGCTGGCTAAAAAAGCCGGACTACAACCCCAGGAAGCTTTACTAGAAGAGCGCAAGCACGATCACAATATGAAGATCGGCGTACCACGCGAGATTACTTACCAGGAGAATCGTATCCCCCTTACCCCTACCGCCGTTCATTTGTTAGTGAATAACGGGCATGAGGTAATCATTGAAGCCGGGGCGGGATTAAAAGCAAATTTTCATGATAAGGAATACAGTGATGCCGGCGCTAAGATATCATTATCTGCCCAGGATGTTTTTAAAAGTGAGATCGTATTAAAGATTTCTCCTCCCACTATGGAGGAGATCAACTGGATGCAGCAGGGACAGATACTGATCTCCGCCATTCAACCCGCGGAGCTGAAACCGATGTATATCCATGAATTAATGAACCGGGGCGTTACGGCGCTGGCATATGAATATTTGCGCGATGAATGGGGATCATTACCTGTGATCCGCAGCATGAGCGAGATTGCCGGAAGCACCTCGGTGCTTATTGGCGCCGAATATCTAAGCAATGTGCATGGAGGCAAAGGAGAATTATTAGGTGGCATCACCGGGGTACCACCTACGGAAGTGATCATCATAGGAAGCGGGACCGTAGGCGAATACGCCACCAGGGCAGCATTGGGGCTTGGAGCGGAAGTGAAGGTATTTGATAATAGCTTATACAGGCTTCGACGATTGCAAAATAATATCGGAAACCGTATCTATACCTCCTTGCTCAATCCGAAAATATTAGGCAAGGCATTAACTTCAGCGGATATCGCCATTGGTGCGCTGCGTGCGGAAGATGGACTGACGCCTAATGTAGTGTCGGAAAATATGGTTAAGAATATGAAACATAATTCAGTGATCGTGGATGTGAGCATCGACCAGGGTGGATGTTTTGATACCTCAGAGGTGACTTCCCATGAAAGCCCGGTATTCACTAAACATAATGTAATTCATTATTGCGTGCCCAATATTTCATCACGAGTGGCACGTACGGCCAGCTATGCCCTTAGCAATATTTTCAGCACGCTGCTTTTAAAAATTGCGAATAATGGCGGTCTAAAAAAATATATTTGGCAGAAGAACGGAGTTCGTGAAGGCATCTATATCTATAAAGGCCGACTTACCAATAGGCATATCTCTAACCGTTTTGATATTCCGTTTAAAGATATTGAGCTGCTGATTCCAACGCTTTAGGCTCTGAAGGCATATGGTATAAGGTGTAAGGTATAAGTAATACATAGGTGTTTATTATTGAAAATTATTATTTTATTGAAGGATTTTAAATGACAGCCAGATCCAATATAAGTGAGTAAATAGGAGCTAATTCTGAGTTTTTGTTGGAGTGCATTGTGCCGATAAATCTCCTACTACCTTTGGGTTTTGGATATTTTTTTATCGCTTATGTATTTTGCCTTCCGCCTTATGCCTTACCCCTTACGCCTGCGCTTCGCGCAAAGAGTTATTCACTTTTTACCCTCAACCCTTGTATATAAGCCCATAACTAATACTTTTGCGTGAAGTATAAAATCTGTCTTTAACCTATTATGAAGTTTATTGTATCATCATCCGCCTTATTAAAGCCAATAGAACAAATTGCCGGTGTTATCAATCCCAAATCGGTTCTCCCTATATTAGATTATTTTTTATTCGATCTTAAGAAAGGACGTTTAACTATTTCTGCCACAGACCTGGAGACAAGCATGACCACGGTGATTAATGTGGAAAGCAATGCTGACGGTAAGATTGCGGTACCATCCAAGATCATTCTGGAAACTTTAAAGGCATTACCCGAACAACCCCTCACTTTCAATGCAGATACTGAAACCTTAAATATAGAGATCGTAACTGATAGCGGCCGATACAAGCTCTCAGGCCAGAAGCCGGATGATTTTCCGAAGATGCCTAAAATTGAATCTGCTGCTACCATATCAGTGAAGGCGGCTTCCCTGGGAAATGCTATCACTAAAACAATCTTTGCCACCGGCACCGACGAAATGCGTCAGGCGCTTACCGGCGTATTGTTTGAGCTCAAGAAAGATGGGATCAATTTCGTAGCAACCGATGCCAATCGTTTGGTACGCTTTAAAAATAATGCTGTGAAACCTGCCGAGGAAATTAATTTTGTAATACCCAAAAAAGCATTAAACCTTTTGAAATCTTCCTTGCCGAATACCGAGGATGCCATCGCAAAAATTGATTATAATAAATCGAATGCCTTCTTTTCTTTCGGTGACGTGAATTTAATCTGCCGTTTGATCGACGAGAAATTCCCTGATTACAAAGCAGTGATTCCTACTGAGAACCCCAATAAATTATTAATTAACAGGCTGGAGTTTTTAGGCTCCATCCGCCGTATCTCTATTTTCAGCAATAAGAGCACGCACCAGGTGCGGTTGAAGATGGCGGGAAGCAGCTTAACGGTAAGCGCGGAAGATCTTGATTTCAGCAATGAAGCGAAGGAGGAGCTGGGCTGCACCTATGACGGTGTGGATATGGAAATAGGCTTCAACGCGCGCTTTTTAAGCGATATGCTTTCGGCCCTACAAAGCGATGATGTAGTGCTTAATATGAGCACCCCTAACCGCGCCGGCGTACTTGTGCCTTCTTCACAAAATGAAGGTGAAGAGATTACCATGCTTGTTATGCCCCTGATGCTTAATACCTACAACTAATTCGAAAAATTTTAGTTTTTAAGGAGCCCTTTGCAGGAATGCGGAGGGTTTTTTATTGCTTGAAATTGACATGCCCTGAAAGCGTAAATTCGCTTAAAAAATCCAGAATGCATAGTAAAGTAGGATGATAGTTTGAAATGAGTTTCTCATCATAGCTTTTGCATGCCTCCTTGTAC
>JBBRJE010000010.1:0-24080 GCA_038219845.1 Bacteroidia bacterium | reverse complement strand
AGGTAATCAAGGTCGGCGTCGCAGATGATCTCTTCCAGCTTTGTTTTTGGATTCTGGGGGATTTTGGTAGCCATAATCATCCCGCAAATCTTATCAATTTCATCACTGGAATAATCAAATTCTGGCAGTGTGGATTTTGCAAGCTCACAACCGCTTTCCTCGTGATTTTGATAATCAATGGTAAATCCGGAGTCGTGAAAGAGAGAAGCCGTTTTCAATAGGTTAAGATCGGTTTCTGAAGTAATTCCTTCCTCCTGTGCTATTTTTACAGCTGCACTAAACACATCACGTGTATGGTGAAGCCCATGATAAAAAAGATGCCCCGGAAGCTCATCTTTCATTTTTTTCAGTATAAATTTTTGTGCTGCAGTAAAATTCATTGATGATTAATTTTTGTATGATTTGTTTAAACGTAATTGGCAATTTGTAATCCTTCCTTACTTCGCATGATGTCGATAGGATTGATGCACATTACCGGGATCTGCGCATCATTCGCTATAATGGCTTGTTCCGGCGACCCCATCACATATTCACTCAATCCCTTATCCATAGTGGTCATCACCACGATAAGATCGGCATTTACATTTTTAGATATCTGTATTGTTTCTTTAGTGAAGCCATGATTATTTCTTCCTAATTCATGAATATCATATTCCAGGTTGTTATTGGCAAGGTAACTTTTTGCATAGGATATATTATTTTTCAAGGCTTTTGCTGTGAATTCATCATCCTCATAATCGGCGATAATATGAAATTTGGAACCGAAAAGTTCAGCGATGTATACGGCCCAGTCCAGCTTTTGCTTGGATTCTTTCGAAAAATCCATTGGCAGCACGATATTCTTATAACCTTCCTGTTTTGCAGGCGGGGCCTGAACAACAACATAGGGAACATTACTGTTGGTTATCACTTTCAATGCATAGCTGCCGATTAATTTTTGTATTCCCTTCACGCCATGAGTTCCCATCACAACAATCGCGGCCTTAACAATTTCCGCAATCTCTCCAATTTTTTCCAGGTAATCGCCGGCTGTAACAGTGGCAGTAGTTTGTATACCATTATCTGAGATATTCTTTTGAGCAATGGCTTCCAGCTTATCATGCGCTGTTTTTTTATCCTTATCGCTTTTTACCACATGGGTTAACGTAATGGGCTTATTCAGCACCTTCGATAGCTTATTGGCATGTAATAAGGCATTGCCTGCTACATCTGTGAAATCATGAGGAACAAGAATACTTAATGTTTGAGATAAATCTTTCATACTTATAAAAGGTGGTAATTAATCGTTTGGTGAATTTTCAAAAATAAATCTTTTTATATAGTATGGCAAATTTTTAATTCCGGGTCATTTTTTGCATTTCAAATATCTCCAACGCCTGTTTCTTATTATATTCCAGGGCTAGCTGCCGGTAATTAACAAGGTCTACAATCGTTCCTATCATACAAAATCCACCCGTCAGCAAATACAATATTCCCATACCAATCCTATTGGTGATAAAATGTTGAATTCCGGCTACGATGAAGAAGCCCATCAAAGTGCATATCAGTATTGTCCTCGGCGATCTTCTTCTTGAACTATACATCAGCGTAAACTCCAGTAACTCTTTTTCTCCTAAATTATTGCCAAGGCTTTTTAAAAATGAAAGTTCATTCATCTCTATCTCCGGGATCTGCATAAATGAATTGGAATCCATATGGCAAGCTCATTCTAAATTTTTACAAACCTATTTAAAAAAACCATCCAATTGCACGCAATTTACATTATGCCTGTTTTTTACTATTAATGATTTATTTTTGCTAGAATTCATGCTTAAGGTTATCAGGCAATTATTGATTAAGGAAATTACCCTGGAATGGCGTAACCGATACGCTTTTAACGGCATCGTGGTATATGCCCTGATCACTGTATTTACAGCTTTTATCGCTTTTAAGGAGGTGGGGCCCGAAACATGGAATGCATTATTTTGGGTGATATTACTTTTTGCAGCGATTATCACGGTGAGTAAAAGTTTTATGCAGGAGGCGCGGGGTCGGCAATTGTATTATTATACGATCGTATCGCCGGTTGCTATGATAGTTTCTAAAATCATCTACAATATTCTTTTTATGCTTTTTGTGGGATTGCTTTGCTACTCCGCCTATAGCTGGTTCCTGGGCAACCCCGTACAGCAGAAAGGATTTTTCCTTATAGCCCTGATGCTTGGAAGCATAACTATGGGAACGGCCTTCACCCTGCTTTCTGCCCTGGCTTCGAAAACCAATAGCGGCGCGCTTTTGATGCCGGTATTGAGTATTCCCATTATTTTTCCCTGCATCATGGTATTAATCAAATTAAGCAAGGCCGCTGTCGATGGTTTGGAGTCCACAGTGCTGCTGCCGGATATCATGGTGCTTTGTGCCTTGTTTGTTATGCTGGTAACCCTGGCCATCATATTATTTCCGCTTATTTGGAAAGAATAATAGTACAATGATAAATCAAGAAACTATGTCGTTTAATTAGGGTAACCTCGTAAAATACAGGAACCACAAATTGCAATTTATCTTAACTCTTTATTAAAGCGTAACCTTGCTTTCCAGTCGTACCTGGCCGTCTGCTATCAGCCTGATATAATATAAATTGTCGGTATAAACGGAAGCATCAAATTCATACTTTTGCTTATGGGCTCCGGGAGCTTCGCCGTCCTTTTGATACAGTTCACGAACTATAACATTGTTCTTGTCAAACATGGCAATATGAATATTACGAATTTTAGAAAAACTATATTCGAACTCACCCCCTATGGTGATCTTGGGATGATAGGTTTCTGCGTAATAGTTTCTTTTATAATCATCTTTAGCCGGGGGTGGAGGTATTTTTTTTCCGGTGAGCTTTGAAATTAAACGCTGCAATTTACCTACAGATACGGTATCATAACCCGATATGGCATCCAAACTGGAATTTTCAGCTACACACCATACAGCTTGCTGTCCTTCACTTGTATGGTAATTGTTTTGCGATATTAAATCAGTCACGGCCTTCATCACCCCAGTGGCATCATGCGCCATAGTATAACTTACCGGCACATTACCGGGCGCCCTATCGTGGGGTTCGGTGCACATGGCATAGATAGGAATATTTTTTGTTTCATTCGGATTGATCGTAACGAATAAATTTTCTGTTACAATCAGGTTCTGGTACCCGCTATCGTCCGGATTCACCTGCATCCCATTGTCAATTTTAATATTAAGCATCCGGGGACTCTTGTTGATTAATTTTGCTATCAGGCAACGGCTATAATGGGTGTATCCTTTATTATTTGTAAAAACACATTCAAGATATCCTTTGGCGATAGCCTGTTTAAGCGTGATATCTTCTACCTTGGGCTTTCTTTGAAATCCAAAGAATAAAGGCAGCGTAGCTATCAAAAAGAGTATGGAGGATCTGATTTTACTTTTCATGGCTGTTTGATTTAACGATTATAAATCTGAATTATTTTAGATTGATCCATGGTTTGAATTATAAAGTAAATTATAAAATCCGTTATTTTGTAAAATACCCTAAACCCGTAAAAGCATGGATATTGAAGTATACCGGCAGTATTGTCTTAGCAAGCCCTGTGTCACAGAAGAATTCCCTTTTGATAATGAGACCCTGGTTTTTAAAGTTGGCGGAAAGATTTTTGCTCTATGTAATATCCAGCAATTTAAAAGTGTAAACCTAAAATGTGATCCCGATAAAGCTATTGAGCTGCGTGAACGATTTGAAGCGGTAAGCCCTGGTTTCCATATGAATAAAAAACATTGGAATACGATAGAATTTAATGAAAGCATCAGCTGGAAACAATTAAGAGAATGGATTGATCACAGCTACAACCTGGTGATTAATGCCTTGCCCAAAAAACAGCGGGCTGAAATAAAAATCAAAGGCTGAACAGATATAACATCAGCTGCAAGGCGCTAAGCGGCTTGGTTTTAAGATGCAGGAAAAGCTTGAACAAATAAAATCGCATCGTTTTTTTTAATTCCGTATTATTAGCACTCCCTTTTATTAGCACATTGCTCCAGTTAATAAAATCGGAGATATTGTATTTGTTGAAGTCGGGTAAATTATAAGCCAGCTGATAATGTAATTGAAGCTCATCAAGGCTTGCCGCAAGCCCCAGCGTATCAAATAAAATTTTGTAAATGCGAATCATGCTTTCTTCTTTTTGCTGAAGAAATAAATTGCTTTGATTTTGGTCATGCTCCCGGTGCCTCACCAGAATCTCTTTAAGATTACCCAATTCACAAGCTTGCATACTCTCTATCAGCAATGCATAATCTTCCATCGGTGGCTCCCGGAAATCCTTATTGTAAAATAATTTATATTGCCGGAGCCAGGCGCTCCGCATGATCAACGTAGGATTTGGAATTGCTGAATTAAAGTAAAGCCTTGCCTTTATCTCCTCATTTGTTTCTGCCGGGAACCAGGTATAATCTGCCTTTCCGAAGTATTGAAGGGCGCCACCGCTTAAACATATTGCCGGGTAGGCGTCCATAAATGCAATTTGTTTTTCAAGGCGGTGAGGCAAACAGATATCGTCGGCATCCATTCTTAAGATATATTCTGTTTTAATTTCATGCAGGTATTGATTTAAAGAATCTGCGATCCCTAAATTTCGCGAATTATAAAATTTTTTGATCCTCTTGTCGTTTTGGTTTTCAAGAATGACAGCGCTATCATCGAGGCTGCCGTCATCTATTATCCATAGCTCAAAATCACCGATGCTTTGATTCAGGATGCTGTTGATGCATTCCTGCAGATAAGGAGCAGCATTATAAACTGTCATTAAGAAAGTGGCGCGTGGCATATTAATTTCTGGCATTCTCTTCTAAAAAATCTGCGAACCTGTTGTATATGATTTTCTCATCGAAATTTATCAAGGCTTCTCTTTTAATTTCGTTTCTATCAATGCTTATTCGATGCGCTTTCAGGAAATTAAAATCAGGAATTGTGTTGTTATATACCTTACCCTGCATCGTTTCAATGAATTCACGCGCTTCCCCTTGAATATCTATGCCAAGCACCGGTAGGCCGCACGACCAATAGTAGAATAGCTTATTAGGCATAAAAATTTGCTTGTAATGATCATTGATGAAGAGGCCATAATCATTCGAGATGAGATTCTTGCATAATTCCACTCCATATAAGCTGCCGTGATAGTGAACAAGCTTATGTGTTCTGATTCTCTTGTCATCACATGCACCAATATAATTGACAAGAATATTTTCATTAGTATTCCTTTCCAGAAACTGTAGTAAATACTTGTGATTGGAGGTATTACCCATAAAGACGAATTTTAATTTATCTGAATGTACAACCTCAAAATCTTTTATTTTGTCCTGTATTTTTAAGGCAGGCGCGCCCAAATAAAAAACACCTCCGGGTTTCGATAAATCCACCGGTAGATAAGCGTGGCTCACAGACGTAACCGCATCTGCCAATTGAATATTTTGTTTATTCAGTATTTTAAGCGGTAAGGCCTCAAGGCTTGCCTTGTAGAAAAACGGATTGACACTCTCAAATACTTTGGGCCAGCTGTCCTGTATATCCAGCACTGATTTTATTCCGTTTTTTTTTGCAAATTTTAAGATATTATTAGACCAAAGAAGGGGAGGAGAGCTGGAGAAGATCAAGTCGATTTTCATATTTTTATTTATTTCAGTGATCACGGACACCACATTTTTCCCGAGCCGGTAATGATTAAATAACCGGCTTAGGCTTAGATTAGAACCATAGAATGTAGACGGAATTTTTATATAAATAATTTCTTCGAACCGCTCTTCTTCAGGAATCCGGAATTTTTTCAGAGCATGAGAAAACCGGGAACAAAGATAAGTTACCTGATGTCCCCTTTCCTTTAGTGCCATTGAAAGAAAATGATACCGTCCCAGCGACAATCCATCGGATGGAATTGGATCGAAGGCCGAAGCAATAAGAATATGCATGACGCAAATATAGTGCTCATATAATAGTGATCCATGCTCGGGCTTCATCGCGGGCTCCTTCCCGATAGCTATCCTCAATTCCTTGGTGTTCGATTAATTTATTTCCCTTAGTTCCAACAACTTATAAATAATATAGTACTATGTATAGCATAGTATTATAATTTTACATATCTTTGTAACCTAATAAGAAAGCCAACTCTTTGGCTTTTTATTTTAAATATCAACCTTGTTATACATAGTAGTAGGTTATGGACATAGAAAATTCAAAAGCGCAAATGCGGAAAGGGATTTTGGAGTATTGCATTTTGGCAATCATCTCACGAAAAGAAATTTATGCATCAGATATCCTTGATGTATTAAAAAAAGCAAAATTAATTGTGGTAGAGGGTACTCTTTATCCATTGCTTACCCGGCTTAAAAATGACGGATTGCTGGATTATTCCTGGCGGGAAAGCACCATGGGGCCACCACGAAAATATTATACGCTTACCAAAGACGGGCAAACATTCTTAAAGGCCCTGGATGCCACCTGGGATGAACTTTCAAATAGTGTACAAAAAGCAACCAATCGTTAAACCAAATCTAATTATAAAGAATATCATGAACAAGGTAATCAGCATCAATATCGGAGGCAGCATATTCCAGGTAGAAGAAAATGCCTATGACAAATTAAACGGGTATTTAAATGAGCTTAAAAAATATTTCAGCAATAAGCCCGAAGGAAATGAGATCATCACCGATATCGAAAATCGCATCGCAGAATTATTAAGGGCAAGGATCACCACTTCGAAGGCCGCCATTGATATTGATGATGTGACCGAGGTGACAAGCTCCATGGGGGCTCCCAAAGATTTTGCTATCGAGGAGGAAAAGGGAGAGAACCCTTCCGATGAAAATAATACTGAGAAGAAATCGGTGTTCACAATGAATGAAACAGCAACCAACCGTGTATTTCGTGATCCGGATGCCCGTATCGTAGGGGGTGTATGCTCGGGGTTGGGTCATTATTTTAAAATTGATCCGATTTGGATTCGTTTATTTTTTGTGATTGTAACGATTACTTTTTTAAAGGTGATCTTTTTTGGAGCATCACCGGTATTGGTATACATTATTCTCTGGATCATTATTCCGGAAGCAAAAACCACCGCCGAAAAATTACAGATGAGAAAAGAGAAAATCAATATCGATAATATCCAGAAATCAGTGCAAACAGAATTTAATAAGATGAAGGATACCATGCAGAATAAAGATTTCCAGATGCGGGCAACCGGCTTTGCCAGGCGATTGGCCGACTTTATTAAACAGCTTGTATCTGATGTGGTGAATATTGGCCGGATTGTTTTTAAAGGGTTTCTTTTCTTTTTTGCCATCATCTTCTTTATTGCTGCCATAGGATCTCTTACCGGGAAATTGAGTATTGATGAAAAGGGTTTTAGCGGTTTTAACTTTTTTAATTTCTTTGAAAACAATACGGATAAGGTAACGGTACAGGCCGCAATATTTATTGGCTTGATAGGTATTGGATTTATTTGCATACTCTTTGCCAATGCACTGTCGCGTAATAAATTCAGTCCCAAAACAAATTTTGCCATACGCACCACAACCATTGTTTTATGCATTTCAGGGATAATCCTTGCCATAATTTCCACCGTTAAAGTTGCGTCTTACTTCGCATGCAACGAAAACATTGATAAAATAATTACCCTTGATAATGCACAGCATCACTATTATATCAAAAGCCTGAAAGAAGAAAATTATCATTCGTTACCTTTTTTTGTAAGCGGTGGTACCATGCGGGTGGATGATATTGAGGTATTCATAGAGCCTACTAATGGACAATCTGAGATAATCATGATGGCATCGGCTTTTGGCCAGAACACTGAACTTGCGAAAATTAATGCCGCAAGCATCATCTCTGCTTTATCTGCCTCCGACAGTATAATTATTATACCTAATTCATTTACACTTACAAATAACCAGGTTTATAGAAAACAGGAATTGAAAATAAAAATCAAGCTGCATACCGGTACTAAATTAACAGTGGAAGATGACTACTGGAAAGGATTACAAATAAAGCAAAATGATGATTATAGAATGGCTTCGCCAGGGAATACGTATATGGTGAGCCAGGATGGGATTGAATGTGACGATTGCACTAAAACGTATTCGCATGGGAGTATCAGCACGTCAGGATACCCACTGAATCTCAGGCTGAGCGGAAGTGATTTTCAAAAGTTGAAAGTAGGTTCGGGAATTAATGTGAAAATAATTCAGGGTAATACGTATATGATTAAAGCACGGGGTACATCAAATGAAAAAGATATTGATCTTGATTTTGATGATGACCGTTTAAGCATAAGCGATAACCGGGGATGGGGATTTAATATGGTAAGAAAAAATATCATTGAGGTATTGGTGGTGATGCCTGATTTAGCGGAACTAGGGATATCCGGAAGCGGTCGTGTGCAGCTTGATGGATTTCAGGAAGACGAGATTAAAATTGAGATGAGCGGGGCCTCCAATTGTGAAGCCAATATCAAAACGAACAAGCTTATTATTGAACAAACCGGGGCTACGAAACTCACGCTCAATGGTGAAATAAAAACTTGTGAAGCAGAGATAAGTGGTGCTTCAAAGCTATATGCTTCATCCTGCGTGATTAAAGTTGCGGAAATAGATGTGTCGGGGGCAAGCTATGCAGAATTGGATGTGCAGGACAAGCTGGACGCCAATGCCAGCGGGGCATCAAGCATAAAATATAAGGGAGAAGCGAAGGATATCCGGGCAAAAAACAGTGGGGCGAGCTCAGTGGAAAAGATGGATTAAAACTGTTCTTGTATTTACTAAATACTAAATACTAAATACTCGAATAAAATCCCCTCACTGCGCAGAAACAACCTTAGGTGCGGCCGATAATATATCGCTTGTAACACCATCTGCAAATGTGGTAAAATTATCGATAAACCGTTTTGCCAGGTCATTGGCTTTGGCATCATACTGTGCCTTATCCGACCATGTATCCCGTGGATTCAGAATATCTGCAGGAACGCCGGGACAGGATTGTGGCATTTTCACACCGAAAACAGGATGGGTATCGTATCCAATATCATTCAATTGCCCGTTTAAAGCTGCCGTGATCATTGCTCTGGTGAATCCCAGCTTCATTCTTGAGCCCTTGCCAGGAGCGCCACCGGTCCAGCCGGTATTAATTAGCCAAACATTGATATGCGGATTATTGTGCAGATTTTCCCCTAATAATTTAGCATATTTCCCCGGATGTAACGGTAAAAAAGCCCTTCCAAAGCAGGCGCTGAAGGTAGCCTGGGGCTCTGTTACCCCTGCTTCTGTACCTGCAACCTTTGCGGTATAGCCGCTTATAAAATAGTACATCGCCTGCTCTTTGGTAAGCTTGCTTATCGGAGGTAAAACGCCAAACGCATCAGCGGTGAGGAAGAAAATGTTCTTTGGGTTTTTCCCTACCGAAGGGCTAACGAAATTCTTTAAATTTTCCAGTGGATAAGCGCATCGCGTGTTCTCTGTCTTAGAAATATTGGCATAATCAACCTTATTGGTGCCGGCGAAAAATTCTATATTCTCAACTAATGCACCTTCTTTTATTGCGTGGAAAATTTCCGGTTCCTTCTCCTCTGTCAGGTCGATACATTTCGCATAACAACCTCCTTCAAAATTAAAAATTGTATTATCATGGGCCCAGCCATGCTCATCATCCCCAATCAAAGGCCGATTAGGATCAGCGCTCAGCGTGGTTTTGCCGGTGCCGCTCAAGCCGAAGAAAATGGCGGTATCGCCATCTTTTCCAATATTGGCGCTGCAGTGCATGCTTAATACATTTTTATCCTGGGGTAAAATATAATTAAGCACCGTAAAAATCCCTTTCTTAATTTCCCCGGTATAACCCGTACCTCCGATAAGGATTATCTTTTTGGTAAAATCGATGGCGGCAAAATTATGCTGACGAAGGCCGTCGGCGGCCCCGTCGGCCATGAATGAAGGCACATTGAAAACAACCCAGTCATGAACCATATCCTTGCTTTCTTCTGCCGAAGGACGCATAAATAAATTATTGGCAAACAGATTATGGAAGGGGCGTTCGGTAAAAACCTTAATATTAATTGTATAATTCGGATCGGCACAGGCCTGGGCATCCCGTGAATAAAGCTCTTTACCCTTTATATAAGCCAGCATTTTATTAAAAAGAGCCTCGAACTTTTCTGAGCTTAAAGGAATATTGATATCATTCCAGTTCACGGTATTTTCCGTGATACTGTCTTTCACCGTGAATTTATCCTTTGGTGAGCGCCCGGTGAATTCCCCCGTATCACCAGCAATAGCCCCTGTAGAGGTAAGTTTTCCTTCCCCACGGCGGATAATATGTTCAACCAGCGTTTCCGGACTGAGGTTTTCATGCATGGTACCCGCAGCACCGGCTATTTTTTCAATGATTTGTGAGGTATTCATTGGTATATTTTAAATATAATGATAGCTGCAAAAATAAAAAAAAGATAAAGGATTAGTGGTATTTATTTAATAAAAGATATTCCTATGCCAATTGCTATCTATCCAGGTATTAAAGTGTTAAAGGAATAAATGGTCAAAGAAATTAGAGATGGAGAATTTAATGACCGGATTTTAATCTGTCTTTAAAATTTTTCGGGTTAAAGTGGTTCCCTGATCATAGATGATCGCAATATAATAAATGCCATTGGCCATACCCGATAAGTCGATGCTGTGGTACTCCGCGGTGCTGCTTTGAAGATGTACAAGGTCTCCGAGGTTCGTATAAATTTTAATCGAAAGAATTCCTCGCAGCTTGCTGCGGGGTTTGTATTATGTATTTTTGTATTCTGCATTATGAGGGTTGGTATGTGTGCTTCATACCCCGTCAGCTTGCTGCGGGGTGGTTGATTTTGGATATTTTTTCTGGGGTTGGGAAGATCAATTGCAAAAACGCCTTTTGTAGGATTTGGATATACACGTAATTCATCCACAGCCTGGCCTGATTTATATATAAAAATATCCTCTGATCCGTAGGAGGTTAAAATAGATTCTGCTTTACCCGGGTCGAAATCGACGGAGTCACGAAATGAGCCAGTACCATATACCGTTTCATGCTGGCCTGTTACGATCGATCGAAGGACCGCCTTAAGGGGTTGAACTGATATAAAAATTTCTGAAACGTCTAATTTTAAGATGAAGCTGATATTATTTACTGTGGAACTCAGGATGTCTGTACCGTTGTTGGGATCGAAGTCCACTGTGCCATCGAAGCTGCCTGCTATAAAAAGTTGGGTGCCAGAGTATAGGTATTAGGCCCTGGATCGAAGTCGGCCGGACCCGCGATTATTCCAAGTGTATGCACATTCCCCATGGCATCCAGGGATAAGCCGCTGCAATAATCAGCGGAAGCACCACCTGATTTTTTAGCCCATAGCATGTTCCCATCAGGATTTAATTCAAGAATAAAGACATCGGTATTCACCTGGTTGCCTGGCGCACCTAAATTATAAACCCCTGAATTAGGATCAAAATCCACCGCGCCATTGAAGGTACCGGCAAGGCATATATTGCCCTTGGCATCCACAGCAAGATAAACTCCATAATAACCTTCCAGATCAATTTGTTTTACCCAGATAAAATTTCCATCTGCATTCAGTTTGGAAATAAATACATTATTGTTATTACTAGAGGAAGAGGTGATGCTTTGTATCCCCGGCCCCGGGTCGAAATCTGAGGTACCCCTGAAGACTCCGGCAGTATAAACATTCCCTGCAACGTCGGTGGCAATTGATAGACCAACATCATAGTTTACGCCACCCATTTGTTTTGCCCATTTGAAAGCCATATCCTGGGCATCCAGGAGGATTGTAAGCAAAAAGAAATTAAGGAGAAGTAAATTTTTTTTCATTGGTTCAAACCTAACATTATCCGATGGAAATAAAAAACCAATTCATGATAATTCCTTCAGGTAATAAATAGGTGTAATATTATTATTTGTTGCGTGATGATGGTATCTTAGTTATAGAAATAAAATTTATACAAGAGGCCGGGATGCCTGGCAATAGTTTTCAGAGCCGTAGAACTTGATAGAATTATTTCTACTCACCAAATTAATATACACTAGCCTAATTCCCCACGGATTATGTAGAAAACCGGCCCATAATAAAAATTACAGCCTCCATTAACTTTGAATCTTACATAAAAGAGCATCATGATTCAGGTAAATAAGATTAATAATACGTTAGATCTGGAAGAGGCCTTTGCGATCCGCCGCCAGGTATTTGTTATCGAACAGGCCTGCCCTGAAGATGAAGAATATGAGCATGATGAAATAAGCGTTCATTACCTGGCTACTGTTAATGAAATCCCTGCCGGCACTGCCCGCTGGCGGCTAACCGAACATGGGGTGAAGCTGGAACGGTTTGCCGTACTACAGGAATTTCGTAAAAGAGGGGTGGCCTCCGCGCTGCTGGAATCAATCCTTGATGAATTGCTATTGCAGCCGCATAAAATGATCTATCTTCATGCACAGTTGCAGGCGATGCCTTTATATGAAAAATTTGGATTTGAACGGCAGGGTGAAATCTTCTATGAAGCCAATATCCCGCATTATAAAATGGAATATATGAAATTATTATCATGAATTTTCTGCCCCCTGAAATTGAACAATACGCTCTCCGCCATACCGATTCGGAGCCTGCGCTCTTACAGGAACTCAACCGGGAGACTAATTTGAATGTGCTTATGCCAAGGATGCTTAGCGGGCATTTTCAAGGTCGCTTCCTGAGCTTTATAAGCAAATTAATAAGGCCCGAATTCATTCTCGAAATAGGCACGTATACCGGCTATTCTGCCTTATGCCTGGCTGAGGGAATGGCTTCTGGAGGGCAATTGCATACAATAGATAATAACGAGGAGCTGGACCAAATTTCCAGGAAATACTTTAATAAATCGGATTATCGTAATCAGATAATAAAACATACCGGCAATGCCCTGGAGATTATTCCAACTTTATCCTGTCAATGGGATTTGGTATTCATTGATGCGGATAAAATAAATTATCGCAAATATTTTGGTATGGTTATTGATAACGTGCGGCCCGGCGGTCTCATTATTACTGATAATGTATTATGGAGTGGAAAGGTCCTTTCGGCCCATATTCCTGAGAATGATAAGGATACCTTGGCTATACGCGATTTTAATGAATCAATTCTATTCGACAACAGGCTTGAAAATCTACTTTTACCCTTGCGTGATGGCCTCTATTGTAGTATAAAAAAACCAACATAAATTATGAAATATTGTTCATTATTTCGAAATTAATACTATACTTTTGTTCGCAGGAAGACATAAATTATTTTATCTTGGTTAAATTTTATTTCTTATTAATCTTAATATTTGCTACCGCTCTTTTCAATCAAAGTGCAGCTTGCCCGAATGTAACTGCCGGTTTTTCAGTGACCCAATCACATACCTGTGGAATTCCAAGAGGCATAACTTTAACCAATACTTCCACCGGCACCGATAATTCCATTTCCAAATACTATTGGTACCTTAACGGTGCGCTAATTGACTCTTCCGTGGGATTGGTGGCAAAAACCAGAACATTATATATTCCAGGCACGTATATCTTTAGCTTGAAAGCCAAATCCCCAAATGATACTTGTATTGATTCTGCCGGACAAAGCTTAACGGTGACAACCAATAAACCGCGTATTTATAATGGTAATTATGTTTTAACCTATAACCCTGTATGGTCGAACTGCATTACTCAACTGGCATCCAACCTGCAGTATGCGATGCAATTAAGTGTGGAAGACACACTTTATTCCTACAAAGTAATTTGGGGAGATGGCACCGATACCTCCGGAACGAAATTCTCGCCAAATATTTTCTTTGATCATACTTACCAGGTTTTAGGCACCTTTAAAATTCAAATAATTTCCACATCAGGAGGATGTACAGATACGATTAATGGTATTGTAAATAATGAGAGAATTCCGTCATCCGGTATCATCGGTCCGCCGGTAGGCACCAATAGTGGATGTATTCCTTATGCAGTTCGTTTTATTAATAATTCCTACAATACCTCCGGCAGCACCCGTTTTATCTGGGACTGGGGTGATGGCAGCACCGATTCCCTGGGAGCTTCTACCTTTAATGATACAATTTACCATACTTACCAGAGTGGAAATTATCAGGGTACCTGTGTAAAAACTGTTACCGTAACTGCTAAAAACAATTGTGGTACATCCACTGCTTCCTGGTCCTCTGTTTTTCTTTATGACAGAGATCTTGCTGTTATTGGGGTAACGGATACAATAAAATGTCTTCCAAGCCAGGGCAGCACATTTACTTTCCTTAATAATTCTAATCTTAATTGTGTTCCGGGAAACCGTTTATATTATTGGAATTTCGGAGACGGAAGCACGGTAGGCTGGATTCAACAAAAATCTTCTCAGACACATACCTATTCCCAGCCAGGGAAATACAAGGTATTTTTGATAGACAGTAATGCATGCCATGCCGATACGGCTTACCTGAATGTATATATAACTATACCTCCCACAGCAGGAATTACTTTTAGCAATAGGGTAGGATGCAAACCATTAACCGTGACCTTTACAGATACCGTGACCACAGGATTATTGTTGCGAACCCGTAAATGGGATTTTGCTGATAATTCCGGTGGACAATCACCATTCGATACTGCTAAAACAGTAACGCATACCTTTTTCAATGCCGGTACCTATATTGTTCGCTGTACCATAAAAAATCCCTGCGATACGGTCTCAGCCTGGGTAGTGATCGAAGTTTATGAAACCCCGGATGCCAAAATAAAACCCATAAGTAATGGTTGTGCCCCTTATAGCCAAAATAATTTTAATCAATCAACAAAAACATCGCCCTATGCTCATTACGCCTGGGATTTCGGGGATGGCACCAGTTCCACATTAGCTAACCCTCCGGCTAAAACCTACCTTACAGGCAGCTATACAATCAGGTTATTAATCACAGACACCTGCGGGATTGATTCGGACAACGTAAGCTTCGTTGTGTATAGCGGTTTAAGACCTGATTATTTTACAGATACCATTTGTGTTGGCGACAGCACCCATTATTATGCTGATTCCACAAAATTCATTGGGGCCATCATTAATGATTCGATAATTTCTTATTCCTACAGGGATTCACTTACTAATGTATTGCTCGGAACCAGCGCAAACCAAAGATTTAATTACAGGTATACCACGCCCGGCCTGCGTAAAACCATCCTTATCGCGAATACCTACGGGGGCTGCAGCTATCAGGTTACCCACGAGGTATTTGTGAAAGAGCGACCGAATGTATCCTTCACCTATACCCCATTTCCTAATATCTGTGATAAGAGCATCCTTACTTTTACCGGTAATGCCAGCGTTACACAATCTACAATAACAGGATACCAATGGAATTTTGGTGATGGAAATTATGCCTACTCAAAAGATACCGTGCATACTTATGCCAGCCCCGGGAAGTACGGCGTCTCCCTCACAGCTTTTAACAGCTTCGGTTGTCCGGCAACCTTCACCGATACGGTTAAGGTGAGCTATCTGCCGGTGGCGAAAATAAAAGTGAATGCCAATTGTTTTGGCCAGGTCACCTCTTTGATTGATTCTTCCTATGTATTAGGTGGCGATACCATCACGCAATGGGCCTGGGATTTTACCGGCGACGGGATATTTGATGTGTTTACAAAAAACGCTACCTATTCTTTCGGAGCCGCAGGAGCATATACCACAATCCTTCGGGCTACAACAAACCGTGGATGCATTGACTATGATACTGCCTCATTTATTATTGATACTTTACCTGTTCCTTTATTCACCGTGGATAATGCCAGTAAATGCATGCAGGTGCCTTTTACCTTTACCAATTTAAGCTTGCGTGCGTCAATATTTATTTGGCAATGGGGGGATGGCAGCTCCAATACCGTGGTGGGCAATGCCACACAACAGCATGCTTATGCCAATTCCGGCACGTTTAAAATTTCGCTTTTCGCTTTTACTTCTAATGGTTGTGTCGACTCTTCCAGCACCACCATCACGGTGAAACCGGCGCCCAAGGCCTTGTTCGCAGTTAACGATACCGCCGTTTGTGCTCCTTTCAATTTTCATTTTGTCAACCAGTCGCTAAGGAGCAATACTTATAAATGGTATGTCAACGGCAGCCTGATCTCTACGGATACCGTGATGCCGGATACCCTGGTAAAGATGGATAATAGCCTGCTTCAAATACGTTTGATTGCCGGCAATACCAATCTATGTGTTTCCGATACCTACGCCTTAAACGTAAGAACTTATACCGATCCTATTGCTGCCTTCACTGCCTATAGCATGGATAGCTGTAACCCTTTTACGGTTCGTTTTGTTAATACAAGCACCGGAGCCATAAGATATAAATGGTATTTTAATGATACCAGCGCCATTGATACTGTTAAGAACCCTATTCATACCTTTTATAATAATTCTACAAGGGATTCGGTTTATAATGTAAGGTTGATAGTTTATAGTTTTTTGGGATGCGATGATACGTTGATCCTGCCAGTGCATGTGAGGCCCAAGCCGGCCGCCAATTTCAGCCTGAGCAATACGGATAGCTGCGGACCGTTCCGGGTACGTTTCACGAACCTTTCCGTACCGGGAGATACAGAATCGATATACACGATGCATTTCCTTTGGAATTTTGGAAATGGAATTACCGCCGTTGCGCGTGATACCATGGTTCAGTTCGCAGCTGCCGCAAACAATGACACAACTTACAGGATAAAATTATTCGCTTATACCAAACATAATTGCGTGGATACGATAAGCAAAACGCTGGTGGTGCATCCGAATGCTAAAGCAAATTTCACGATGAGCCGGCCCGACAGCTGCGGACCTTTGCGGGTGCAGTTCACCAATACCTCCACACCGGGCAATGGTCTGGGAATTAATTCGATGAGCTTCCGTTGGAATTTTGGTAACGGGGTGGCTTCAACGGCAAAAGATACGGCTGTAAGCTTTAGTGCATCGGCGCTTCAGGATACTGTTTACAATATACGATTGGTTTCATTCAGTAATTATGGCTGCCCCGATACGATTATAAAACAGGTAACAGTATATGCCAGGCCTAAAGCGCAGTTCACCCAAACGGATACATCCAATTGCGGTCCTGCGACGGTAACCTTCACGAATACTTCTTTTCCACGCGATGGAGGCAGCATTGGCACCATGAGCTTTTTCTGGAATTTTGGCAATGGACAAACAAGCACCCTGGTAAGCCCAACGGCAACTTTTACAGCAGCAAAACGGAATGATACCGTCTATACTATAACCCTTATTGCTTATAGTTCCCATGGCTGTCCGGATACCATGAGGAGCCGCTACCGGGTTTTTGCAAACCCTATTGATAGCTTTAATTCTACCGCCTCAGGTTGCAGCCCATTTGTTGTTTCATTCACAAATTATACCTATAACGGGAATAAATATTATTGGCTTTTTGGCGATGGCGCCACCGATACCTTGGTCAATCCAACGCATACCTTTAATGGAATATATTTACTGGATACTTCATATACGGTGAAGATGGTATCCAAGAGCATCAATGGCTGCATGGTGGATACCGCAATCCGGGTGATCACCGTGAGAGGCAAGCCCATTGCAGATTTCAGCGCTAATAACCTCAGCGGATGCACACCCACATCCATTCAATTTCTCAATAATTCACAGGGTGGAATAAGCTCGGCATGGAACTTTGGAGATGGAGCCACTTCCAGCGCCATCAACCCTTTACATACCTTTATAAATAATACCAATAAGGATACAGTTTATAATGTCCGCATGATCGTAAACTCTGCACTGGGCTGTAAGGATACAATCATCAAACAGGTGACGATCTATCCAAGGCCTCTCGCTAATTTTACGATGAGCAGGCCCGACAGCTGCGGACCTTTCCTGGTATCGTTAATCAATACTTCTGTTAATGGGAATAATTTGCCTACAAGCGTCATGTCATTCAAATGGGATTTCGGAAATGGAATCACTTCTGTTACAAAAGATAATCTGGTAAGCTTTGCTTCAGCCTTTGCTAACGATACCATCTACAAAATAAAACTGATTGCCTATAGCAATAATGGCTGCTCCGATACTATCATCAAAACCGTCACGGTTCATCCCAAAGGCAAGGCTAATTTTACGGTGAGTCGCACCGACTCCTGCGGTCCTTTCAAAGTGACCTTCACCAATACCTCGGTTAATGGAAATGGCCTGCCTATTAGTGCCATGAGCTTTAAATGGAATTTTGGCAATGGTATTATTTCATCTGCAAAAGACACTGCAATCCTCTACACATCATCTTTAACGAAAGATACAATCTATGATGTGAGATTGATTTCATATAGTAATTATGGCTGTTCGGATACGATGATTAAGCAAATCAGGGTATACCCGAAACCGAAGTCTGCCTTTATCATGTCGGATACTGCCATTTGCAGTTCAGGCACAGTGCAGTTCACCAATACATCGTACCCGAATGATACGGGCTCGATAAATATCATGACCTTTTATTGGGATTTCGGAAACGGTAAAACCTCAGTCAACAGAAATGAAACGGTATACTTTAACGGCTCCAGGATTCAGGATACTACCTATGCGGTAAAGCTCGTGGCTTATAGTGAGCATGGCTGTATAGATTCTTCTGTTCAATATGTCAAAGTTCACCCGAAACCGCTAGATTCATTCACCGTTGTGCCATCCAATGGATGTTATAATTTCCCGGTTCTGTTCTCCAATTATACTACCAACGGGAAAAATTATTATTGGAATTTTGGCGACGGCGCAACAGATACAGCTAAGAAAGTAATTCATTATTATAGCAATACAGGCTATGCACCGGTATACTATATTGCGAAGATGGTATCTACATCTGCCTATGGCTGCCAGGGTGATACGGTGTCGAAGCAGATTGAAGTGAAGCCTAAGCCATTGGCCGACTTCATGACATCGCCAGATTCCGGCTGTAGCCCTTTGAGGGTGCAGTTTCTCAATATGAGCATAGGAGCTACATCGTATTTATGGGATTTTGCCGATGGCACCACTTCCACACAAATAAATCCTGTTCATTATTTTTATAGAGACACCATCTTCAATATCACCCTGATAAGCACAAGCCAGGCGGGATGCACTGATACGGCCAGGCATACAGTAAAGGTTGTTCCTTTTCCAATCGCCGTTATCAATCCAAGCAATGCATCAGGTTGTACCCCTCTAAATGTAAAATTTAATAATAATACCACCGGGGCTGTTCGCTATGAATGGTATTTTGGCGATGGCTATACAGATACTGCAACGAGTCCTTCGCATACCTATGTCAACAATTTAAGCATCAACAAAGATTATAATGTGATGATGCTGGCTTTTAATAGTTCCGGATGTATTGATACCATTCGTTATCCGATCAGCGTATTTCCGCGCCCTATTTCCAATTTCACGTATATACAGCCAGTCTCCTGCGGCAATGCCCGTTTCAGCTTTACCAATGCCTCGTTCAATGGAGCCAATTTCTTATGGAGATTCAGCGATGGCACCACCGATACCAGCCGCAACCCTATACATGATTTTCTTCCTTCAAGAACTATTGACACGATTTATACTGCCATGCTTATCGTGTTCTCCAATAACGGTTGCAGGGATAGCATAGTTAAAGTTATCATTGTACCGGCTATGGTGAAGGCTGATTTCACGGCTTACCCAACTCAGGGATGTGCGCCGCTGGCAGTGCGTTTCACCGATTATTCAAGGTATGCGGCGAGCCTGGTCTGGTATTTTGGTGACGGCTTTGCAAGCTCCGTTCAAAATCCAACCCATATTTATAATAATCCTGGAAAATATACGGTAACCCTGGTAGCCATTGCATACAATGGGTGTAAAGACACCCTTAGAATGGTTGACCTGGTGAATGTGGTGGAGGTACCTAAAGCGGGTTTCACCGCCACGCCTTTGCAGCAATCATTGCCATCAAATAAAGTAGATTTCGTAAACACCAGCACCTTTACTGTTGGTGTTACTTATAGCTGGAGCTTTGGTGATGGCGCCACTTCCGCATTAAAAGATGACATGCATTTTTATAATGATACCGGAACCTACCAGGTAAAGCTTATCGTAAGCAATGGTACTTGCAGCGACTCTGTGATTCAATATATTAAAATACTGCCGTATGTTCCCAAGGCAAGCTTTGTGGTGAGCGCTTCCTCGGGATGCCTGCCTTTAACAGTTCAGTTTACAAATAAAAGTCAGAATGCTGTAAATTATTTCTGGGAATTCGGTGATGGAAATACATCACAGCAAACCAATCCTATACATGTATATCAGAATGCAGGTTTATATACCGTGAGGTTGAAAGCAACGAATATTAGCGGGTCGGACGATACGGTCATGGTAAATCTTATTGAGGTTTTTGATAAGCCTACGGCAAATTTTGCCGGTGGTCCGCGGGTAAACTACCTGCCGAAGGGCGATGTTAATTTCATCAACCTTTCTACCAATGCCATTGCGTATATCTGGACAATAACCAATACAAAGGATAAGAGTATCATCACAGATACCAATGCCAGCCCTTCCATAAAGCTGACCAAAGCAGGTACTTATAGTGTGAAATTGGTGGCAAGAAATAAAGAAGGATGCCTCGATTCAATATTATACGTTGATTATCTGACGGTGATTGCTGGAGGGATGATCTATACTCCTAATGCTTTCTCGCCGGATAATGATCAGATCAATGATACCTTTAAACCGGAAGGTTATGGCATCATATCTAAAAATTATTCTTTAAGCATCTATAACCGTTGGGGGGAATTATTATTTAAAACAGACAATCCCGATCTGGGCTGGGATGGTAATTATAATTACAAACCATGCGCAATAGATACGTATGTATGGGTGCTGGAAGGCAGATTTATTAATGATCAGCCATTCCACAAAAAGGGCACAGTGATGCTGTTAAGATAGGATGAGCATGGAGGAAGATTATTCAACCTCCCGTATTCATTAATGCATCGTTCTTCTGTATTATTTTGAACCCCACCATTTGCAATTTTCAATTCTTTATTTTCCATTCAATTTAACTTTCTTTGCAGCATTAATTATTTTATTTAATGAGTATGCAAGCATCACAAAATAAAGGCTGGAGATTTGAAACCAACGAACGGAAATATTTAGATGAAGTATTAAGTTCAGGCTTTGGCGCTGGGGAGAGCGGCACCTTCAATGAGCGCCTGGAACGCGTATTTGCCGATATGCATCATCAGAAATATGCCATCACCGCCAACAGCGGAACAAGCACCCTTCATATGGGCTTATACGCAGGCAATATTAAGGCAGGAGATGAAGTTTTAATTCCTACCATAGGCCCCGCCATGACCGGCTATAGCGTATGGCAAAGTGGTGCGACGCCGGTATATGTTGATGCGCATGCGGATACTTTTTTAATGGATATGGAGGATGCCCGTAAAAAGATTACGGATAAAACCAGGGCGATTATGCCCGTTCATATTTATGGCTTAATGTGTGATATGACTTCTGTTATGGCCCTGGCCCGGGAATTTAATTTACATGTGGTGGAAGATTGTGCCCAATGCATGTTTGCCCATGATGAGAAGGGTAGGCGGGCCGGCACCATCGGTAATGTAGGAAGCTGGAGCTTTGAAAACAGTAAGCACCTGAGCACCGGTGATGGTGGAATTGTAGCTACCGATGATGAAGAAATGGCAACTAAGATGCGGCAGTTTGGTGGCGTAGGTTTTAAAAATATCAAGGCAGGAAGCGGCAAGGTGCGTATCGACCGTAACCTGTTCCAGAATCCCAATTGGGAAAGGCATAATATCATGGCCTATAATTACCGCTTGCCTGAGCTCTGCGCTGCCGTGGGCCTGGCCCAGCTGGAAAAAGCAGAATGGCTTTGCAATCTGCGTATCCTGATGGGCGAAGCTTATAGCCTGGCGATAGGGAAAAGCGAAATGCTGGTACCGCAATTTGTGCCGAAAGGATTTAAGCATTCCTATTATACTTTCGGCGCCTTGTTCAATCCCAACCTGGGCGTGAGCTGGGAGGAATTCAGATTGAAGTATATGGAATTTGGCGGCGATGGCATATTCGCCGCCTGGCAGAGTGTAAATAAAGAACCTGCATTTAATGGCGTGGGATGGGGAGAGGTTCCGATAGCAGAAAAGATACAGCGTAACCTGATGCAATTCACCACCAACCAGCGCGACGAACAGGAGCGCAGCAAACAGGCAGGGATATTACAGCAAACGTTAGAATTTTTTAAAAAGCATTAAGTTTTATTAAGGCTTGAAACAGCTGCCTGCCGTTAACATTTCGTACTTATAATTAAAAAAATTTTACTCGCTTCAATTACTTTTTCACTTGTCTTTTTCTGAATAGATAGTAAAATGTAGCTATTGATTGGGAATAAATTGCGTAGGATGAACTTATTCCTACCAACCATACCCATTTGTATTTTACATTCAAATTACCTTAATTCGACTATGAATTTTATCTGACTATAAAAGGCGGTACAATTTTCATTTTATTCCCTATTATCTGTCTTCCACATTTTGTTCCAATAATGAAAAAAATTCATCTTGCTGCGATCACTTTCTCGCTTACTTTTTTCCTGATTAAAATCAGCAGTACCAAGCATGAAGTGGAGGAATCCCCTCAATGGTTTTCCCAATGGTTTGAAATGAAAAAAGACGCGACGGGAAATATTCCACAGCTGCTTAATCATCAATGGGCCTTATATGATGCCGCTTTATCAAAGACCAATAGCACTGCGGTACTTGATTCGGTAAGGTTTATTGGGCCTGATAATGTGGGAGGGCGCACCAGAGCTATACTCATCGACTGGTCGGATTCTACACATTATTTTATTGGAAGCGTGGCGGGTGGTTTATGGGAAAGTAAGAATGAAGGAAATACATGGAGTCCGGTGAATGATAAGCAGGAGAACCTGAATATTACGGCGATTACACAAAACCCATTCAATAAAAACGTCTATTATTATTGCACGGGCGAGCCATATCCTATTGCCGACCTCAGCAGCAATACAGGAGGACAGCTCGGAGGCGGCATCTTTAAATCCACTGACGGTGGAATAACATTTTCAGCTTTACCTTCTACCCTCAATGCCAACTTTACTTCCACCTGGGATATCAAGCATGCATTAAATGATAGCAATACGATATATATTGCCACCGATAATAAAGGCTTATTTAAAAGTTCTGATAACGGTGCCACCTTCACCAATGTATTTCCCTCAACGGCTGCAATCACGCATCTCGAGGTGCTTGCAGGAGGCGGCCTTTTGTTTTCATCCACCTCCAATGGAATCTATAAATCTGCCAATGGTAATTTAGGTACCTTCAGTAAGTTAAGCAATGGCTTTGCTTCTGGCACTTTTGGATTGATTGACTTCGCCGTCTGCAGAAATTTCCCCAATATCATGTTTGCAGTGGTCTCAACCTCCGCAAATTCGGCTCTTTTTGGTACCTATAAAACAAGTGATGGTGGCGCTACCTGGCGCACCATCACCAACGCCACTTCCGTGGGATACAGCTATACCTGGTTTTGTCTTACTACTGCCATCTGCCCTAATGATTCCAATAAATTATTCATTGGTAGCGTGAGTTCAGGATTCTCAGCCAATGGCGGACAAACGTGGACGCTGGCCAGCAATGCCCATTCGGATTATCATGCATTATATACTTTTGGCAATTCGAATAAATTATTATGTGGTAATGATGGCGGGATCTTCCGCTATAACTGGAGCAGCCTGGGAAGCTTTGTGAACCTGAATAATGCGTATAACGTAACACAATATTATGCGGGAAGCTTTTTCAAATCAGGTGTATCGGTCTCAATGGGAGCGCAGGATAATGGCTCACACCGAATCCTTAATGGGAATAAAGTTTCGTTTTCCCTGTTTGGTGGCGATGGTTGTTTCACGGGGGTAAATCAGCAGGACGATACCAAAGGATATTATTCTTCACTGTCGGCGAATATTATTAAAGCCACCAA
>JBBRJE010000009.1:0-24547 GCA_038219845.1 Bacteroidia bacterium | reverse complement strand
CCGCTTCGCGGAAAGAAATGCATTTTAACACTGAGAACACAGAGATTAAATACAAGCAGAGGGCGCAGAGGAAAACAATTATAGATTCATACACCTGCATTTCTCTGTGCCCTTCCCGCCCGAAGTGGCGGGATGTATTTTTAACTCCGTGTCCTCTGTGTTAAAACCAACCGTGTAGCGGTCCTAATCCTAACTAAACGAAATTGGCTTATCAATACTAATATAATTTTCGAAGATAAAATATATTGATAATAACACTGACAATGCATTTAACGGTCTAGGGAAAAGCCACTTCTGACCCGTCTTTTAATCTTTCATTTTTCCTTTTTCACTTCCTGCCTTATCTTTGACAAAATTGCCCCGAAAAAATGTTTGACAACTTTGGATTTATAAATGTAATCGATATTGCCGTATTGGGCTTGCTGCTTTACATCATGTTCCACCTGTTAAAAGGAACAACAGCATTTACAGTAAGTGTAGGATTGTATATCTTACTCGCCATCTATGGCGTGGCTCGTTTCTTTAAGATGCCTATCATGAGTGAGATCCTGGGCGCCTTCTGGAAGACCGGAATTATTTTGGTGGTGGTGGTATTCAAGCAGGAGATCCGTAGGTTCCTGATGTTATTAGGTAAGAATGTTTTAAGCGGTAATAAATTTTCCGTGGCAAGGATTTTCCCGATGGCGATGACCCATAAAGAAAAAGAACTGCATATGATGGAAGCTGTGCTGGAAGCATGTTATAAAATGTCGGAGGAGAAAACAGGGGCCTTGATCGTATTTACAGGCACCACGGAATTAAAATACATCTCACAAAGCGGCACCAATACCGACGCCGTTGTTTCTTCAAAAATTATTGAAACAATTTTCAATAAATATAGCCCTTTGCATGACGGGGCGCTAATCATCAGCAAAAACAGGATCAAAGCCGCAGGATGCATCCTGCCCATCTCACAGGAAATAACCAACCTGCCCGAAAACGTTGGTACACGCCATCGTGCAGCGGTAAGCATCACCTACCAGAGTGATGCTTTGGCTATTATTGTGAGCGAAGAGAATGGCAGCATCTCCATCACCAAGCAGGGATTGCTTTTTTACAACCTGAATAAGCAACAGCTGCTCAAGGAATTATTGGAGCAGACACAATAAAAAAAATCCCCGCAATAATTGCAGGGATTTTCAAAGAATTTCTTTAACCTTATTTTTTTAATTCGGCGATCTGCTTTTGGAGCAATTCGATTTGCTGCTGCTGTAATTTTAATTGCTCTTCAAGCTGCAGGGTTTTGTTGTCGAGGGCTTTGAGGCCCATGACCGACAATCCAATCATATCTGACAGATTATAACCAATAGTAGCCCTTCCGCTTCCATCGGTTTTTTCATTCATCGGAACCACCACAGAATTTGGTAAAGACTGAGCCATGAAACCAATATGTGGGTAAAGCCTGTCCGATTTATTTTCCCAATTATAACGATAGGTGGCTGACTCAATATTACGGATCTGATCGAGATATGCATTGAAATCCGATTGTCCCAGGGTAACGATTTCCTTTTTCAGGGTACGATCGCTGGAAACATTAAACGCTGAAGCATTAATAGGGGCCCAGGTTGCATTATCGAGCTTGCTTACATTTATTCCATTAGCACTGGAACCTAAAAATTCAGCTCCATATGCTGTTCCATTAGAATTTCTCAAAGCAATTACGGGGTAATTGGTACTTGTTTCATTGGCTAAGATATTATAGCTGGTTGTCGCCCTTGCACTATTGGTATGAAGCGTGGCGGTAGGTGCAGTGGTTCCGATTCCTACATTTCCGCTTCCCTGCACGATGAGCGAATTGGTATTACCCCATAGTCCGAGGTTGACATAATTTAATGCGCTGCCATCCGCCACATGGTTATATCTGAATTCAGTCATATTGTTTGTGGCATTCGATTTACCGAATTCCATTCCAAAAATATTACCCGCTGCAAGTGCAGAATTATGAAGCCTGAATACATTATTTAATTGCGAAGTGCTAACCTCCAGTACCGAACCCGGCGCTGTGGTTCCGATACCTAGGTTTCCTGCCAAAGTTAAAGTCATTCTTGGTACGGCCCCGGTAACAAAATTTACATCTGTTCCACTGCCGCTGGTACCTACATCCAGTGCTGTAGCGCTGTTATAAGTACCGATATAAGCCATATAATTGGAAGTATTGTAAAAGGAAATCCAGTTATTTGCTGCGCCTGATTTTAAGCCCAGCACCGAACCTCCTGAAGAATTATATATTGAAAGCTTACCACCGCTTGTTGTGGTGGCAATGCCTACAAATGTTCCATCATCAAAGGTTTGTGAATTAACCACCGTAGTGGCTGATCCGAATTTAGGAACATAATTGGTGGTGCCGCCGCTAACGCCGGATCCATTGGTTCCCGCTGGACCTTGAGCTCCCTGTGGTCCGGCCGGACCCGCTGGACCCTGTGGCCCTGTTGGACCTACAGCACCCTGGGCGTAAAGAGCGAAAGGCACGCTCTGTAATTTGGTAGTTCCCATATCAATATAAGCCGTGCCACCTGCGGGGTCCACTTCTACCTTAATAAATTTATTTCCAGCGCTCCAGGTGATACCAGCGAAAGTACCGGAAGCAATGGTACCATTACCGATAACGATATTGAATAAACCGAACTGGTTGGTGCTCACCGCATGGGTTTCTGAATATTGCACGGTGCCAGTTGGGATTCCGTCGATTATGCTTATTCGTACCCCCACCGGAGATGAACCCAATACCATACCGCTGGAATTGCGGGCTACGGCCTGGTAATTGATTCCCTGCGGAACCTGTGCCTGAACGGCAATAAATGTAATTGCTAAAAGTAAAATTGTAAATAATTTTTTCATGATTAAAAATGAATTAGTTTTATGGATTAATGATTGATTTGAATTTTAATATTTTGAATACTTTGGGCATCAGCAGACAGTGCGATTAAATACATGCCGTTGCTAAGGTCCGATACGTCAAGCTTCCTGGAGGTCGTATGCATTGCTTCAGCAATAAAATTACCTGACATCAGCTCCTTGCCGCTCATATCGAATATTTTGTAGCTAATTGCAGATGATTCCGGAAGCGTTATTTCCAAATAAACCTGGTTGGCCGCAGGATTAGGATACGCAGTAGAAATTAACGCTGCATTCTTTACATTAATTCCTGCAAGGCCGGAAGTGGGTTGCTGGAATCCTTGTAATAAGGTAAGATTCGCCGATGGAACCGTGGTGATTACACCCTCGCCGATGGTAGCAGACAGGCTACCCCAGGCGGCGCTGCTGTAAGATCCACCGGTGGCAACCACCTTGTTGGAGAGCGATTGGGATTGCGCCTTGAATAATGCACAATACAAAACAACTGATAGTAGTAAGATTTTTAGATTCATAAAGAAAGTCGATTAGTTTTGAGGAATTGAAGCTCCAAAAATAAAACTATTTATCAGCATTCCAAGAAAATAAAAATTAGAGAGTTGTGAGGTTGAGGATTAGGTTGAGGTTAAGGTTGAGGTTAAGGTTGAGGTTAAGGTTAAGGTTAAGGTTGAGGTTAAGGTTAAGGTTGAGGGAGGATAGTGTCATCAGGGACATCAAATTCCGAATAACATTTAAGATTAATTTACACGCATTGGACTTTATTCCCCGGGAAATTTCGTCTTAGATTTTTATATTTATATTAGCGAACTATTATTTTCAACATGAGATCCTTTATTTATATCATTTTCTTTCTTATAAGCACCGGCCTTACAGCACAGGCTATCAATAAAGATTCCATACTGGTTAAAGGCCGTTATTGCAATAAGGCGAAAAGCAAAATTGTTTTCACTCTTGAAAATCATACAGGCAGTGAATTAATACGCCAGAACCCCATGGCGCCGCTACAAATTTTTAAATGGAATGGGAAAACATGGGAACAGGTATCTCAAATAGGATATTGTGCCTGTGGACTCGTACAATGCCCGCCGCCACCTGAATTCATGCCGTTTTATGATCATGATGTTCTTGCCTTTGAATGGGATCAGATGCAAAGCAT
The DNA here is from genome assembly GCA_038219845.1 of Bacteroidia bacterium. Lineage (GTDB taxonomy): Bacteria > Bacteroidota > Bacteroidia > UKL13-3 > UKL13-3 > CAINMV01. The sequence continues at coordinate 20,499 of JBBRJE010000009.1, read as the reverse complement.
ATGCACCGATTCACAGAAAGGCACCAAAGAGATTACATGGGCAGGACGAGGAAAATATAAACTGGTATTTGAATTCAAAAAAGAACGCTATGGCGAATCCTTTCAAAAAGAATATTTTTTCAAGATAAGATAATATAGTTCGAAGGCTATTCAACCAATATCTATTAAAGATCCTCTATAGTTTAAGGCCTATTTTGCTGCGATAGCCGCTGTTTCGAAGCTGCTGTAAAAGTAATTTGTTTCGCTGGGAAATTCTGCTGCGCAGGTGTCAACCATCTTATAAACTCGGCTTATGCCTAGTGATTTGCGTTTCTCATATACTTCATCCTCCGTGCAGTTGCCTAAAAGATAAGCGATCTGTGTATCCGCATAGCCATGCTTCTTGATCTCCCAGAATAATTCTTCAGGTAGGTTCAATAAATTATACCTTCTCACGTCCTGCTCCAGGTTCACCAATTTCTGAATCTGGTTAAGAAACCATAAATCCACCTTGGTGATTTTATGAACGGTATTCAAAGGAACGCCCAGGCTCAGGGCATCCTTAATTAAAAACAAACGGTTCCATGATGGATTCTCCAGTCCTTCAACAATCTCCTCCAGCTTGCGTTTCTGCTTTCCGTCAGCACCCAGTCCATCACGGCCAATCTCCAGGCTCTGACAGGCTTTTTGTAATGCCTCGATAAACGTACGCCCAATGGCCATCACTTCTCCAACGCTTTTCATCTGTAGCCCGAGGGTTCGATCTGCGCCTTTAAATTTGTCAAAATTCCAGCGTGGTATTTTCACGATTACATAATCAATGCTTGGCTCAAAGAATGCGCTGGTAGTTTTTGTTATCTGGTTTTTTAATTCGCTCAGGTTATATCCGATGGCCAGCTTGGCTGCAATTTTGGCAATAGGATAGCCGGTAGCTTTGGATGCCAGCGCTGAGGAGCGCGATACCCGCGGATTGATCTCGATAGAATAAATCTCTTCTGTCTCGGGGTTCATGCTGAATTGCACATTACATCCGCCGGCGAAATTGCCGATATTACGCATCATCTTAAACGCCATATCGCGCATATTTTGAAATGCCGTATCGCTTAAGGTCATGGAAGGCGCGACGGTGATGCTGTCGCCGGTATGGATGCCCATCGGATCGAAATTTTCAATAGTACAGATCACCACAATATTATCCAGATTGTCGCGTAACAATTCCAATTCATATTCTTTCCATCCCCAAACACTTTTTTCAACCAGCACCTCATGGATGGGTGAGGCCTTCAAACCTCTGTTCAGGGCTTCATCCAGCTCCTTCTTATCTTTCACAAAGCCGCCACCGGTTCCTCCTAAAGTATAGCTCGGCCTGATGACAATGGGGAAACCGATCTCCTGCGCGAACTCTTTCCCTTCCAAAAAAGAATTGGCCGTCTTGCTTTGCGGAACGGGTATCTCCAGCTTATGCATCAGCTGACGGAAAAGCTCCCTGTTCTCTGTCGTATCGATGGCTTTGATATCTACCCCTATAATTTTCACATCATACTTTTTCCAAAGCCCTATTTCTTCTGCCTCCTTACAAAGATTCAATGCAGTTTGTCCTCCCATAGTAGGCAGCACACAATCAATTTTTTGTTCCTGTAAAATTTTCTCGATGCTTTGAACGGTGAGCGGCAGCAGATAGATATGATCGGCTGTCACTTTATCCGTCATGATCGTTGCGGGGTTGCTATTGATCAAAGATACTTCGATACCTTCTTCGCGGAGGCTGCGGCTGGCCTGGCTTCCGGCATAATCGAACTCACAGGCCTGACCAATGATGATGGGGCCGGAGCCTATGATTAAAACTGATTTTATGGATGTATTGCGTGGCATGATTTAATATCGGGTATGGAACAATCCTTTCGGATGTTCAATTATCATTTATCTATTGCTGCTTGGAAATTTCTTTGCTCAGGGATTCAAAAATAGCTTCAATACTACCGATGCCATTCACTCCCTTGTATTTGTTTTGCGCTTCAAAGTACCCTTTCACCGGCATCGTCTCGGCATTATATACATCGATCCTTTTCTGAATGATAAGGGGATCTGCATCATCGGGCCTGCCGCTGGTTTTGGCACGTTCCAGGAGCCTGCTGCGCAATTCGTCTTCCGTTACCTCCAGGGCCAGCATCATGGTGATGCCTGTTTTTTTTGACAATAAAAAATCATCCAATGCTTTTGCCTGGGTATGTGTACGGGGGAAGCCATCAAAGATAAATCCATTCGCATTGCTGTGCTTTTCTATTTCCTCCTGCAACATATTTATTGTTACCTCGTCGGGCACCAGCTTCCCTTGGTCCATATAGCTTTTTGCCAGCTTGCCCAGTGCCGTCTCCCCTTTAATATTGGCCCTGAATATATCACCGGTGCTCAGATGAACCAAATTGAATTTTTCTGTGAGCTTCGCGGACTGCGTTCCTTTTCCTGCGCCCGGAGGTCCGAACAATACGAGGTTTAACATGGTAAATAGGGTTGAATTATTTTGGGTAAAAATAAGAAAAAATAAAAAGCCCCGGATAAATATTATCCGGGGCTTTCTTATGCTCAAACTGGAATTATTGCTTCACCAATTTAGAAGTAAATATTTTTCCTCCGGTATTATATTCAACAAAATAAATCCCTGCATTTAAGGAAGATATATCAATCGATTTTTCATATACGCCTGCAGCCTGTGTTTCATTGATTACCTGCATCACCTCCCTGCCCTGTAAATCTTTTACAGAAATTTTCACTTGGTTGCTTTCTGCCAATACATAATTTAATTTTGCGTCAGAAACCGCCGGGTTAGGATAAACATCCAGACCATTGATCAGCACTGCATTGCTTGCATTGGCATTGATGCCATTCATAAATTTGTTCATCCTAACGGTAGCACAACCGGTGTTATTGGTTGTATTGGTAGCATCTGTAGCGCCATCAGTGGTGCTGCGGTTAAACAAAGTGGCTTCAGTGCAGAACTGGTGATTCCCTTCAAAGGTGGTGAAGTTCAACGACAGCCCTTGGAATATCGTTTGGGTAGCCTCAGCGCCGGAAGCGATAGACAGGCCATAGAATGCTTTGTTTAAAGGTACGCCTCCACTCATGATATAGCTTCCATCGAGCTTAAAAAGATAAAGAATGGTATCGGATCCCTTAATCGCATCAGGTCCCATATTTTGAACCCTGGCAACGATATCAAAGGGCTTGCCATTTTGAATTTCCCAGCCATTTCCGGGGATATATTGGAGGATTTGAAGATCGCATTTGCGTTGTGCATTAGCGAAGGTTATTATAAATACAAAAGATAATAGGGTAAATACTTTTTTCATGATGATGGTGGATTGATAGAATTAATTGATGTTTCAAATATATAAAAATAAAAATTATAAACCCGGTGAATCGTCGTGGCATTGCATTAAAAATAAATTTCCCTCCTTATGGGTTATTTTCACAAATCCATCTTCCTCTTTTTGGTTGCTGCTGGAAGTTCGGACTCCCAATTCCAGATCCTCGTGATGAAGGTTATATTTCAAACCTGAGGTTGTAACACCTATGACTTTGCTTACCGGCATAAGCGAGATATTGGTGCTGCCTGGATACCATTGTTCGAACTCATTTTTAAGACAGAAAATTTTACTCCAGTCATCCAGCATCACGAGGCTGATCTGTTGCTTGTATTTGGCCATGCTGCTTAAATTATTCAGGGTATGATCCGCCCGTAAGCCGGTGGCCCATAAAATATTTGCGGCATGATGTCCTTGTTGCACCAGGTATTCTATCCCTTTCTCCAGGTCGGTTTGATTCTGGTTGGGAGTGTAAACTATTTCTATGGGGTATTGTTCTCTTCGTATTTCTTCAATATCAATTCCGGCATCAAAATCGCCAAGCAATACGTCTACTTTTATACCCCGTTCGAGTATTTTGTAGATGGCTTTATCCAGCACCATAATAAAGGGATTCCATTCCAGGAGTTGTCCTAATAATTCATTGCTGCAAGCGGCGCCATTGGCTATAATCAGCGCCGGCTCCTGCTTATCGCGTACCACATGATGAGAACTCATAATGCAATATTAGAGAAGTAAATTGTATTTGTAGATTGTTTGTGGTATTTAGTATAATGTAGATTGTAGATAGTAAATACAGGATTATCGGGATGGAAACATTTATCATAACCAAGGAGGTATGTGCAGGGATAAACACCAGGAATCAATTTGATATTGAGCATAAGGATGCTCATGTATTTACTATATGCTTTATACAATATACTATTTACTACTTATGTGCTTCCCGGAATAAAACCTATTTTTGAATATTAATTTCCTCCTAAACTTTGGACATAAAATATTTTCTATCGCCTTTCATGCTTCACCAACTACGCTATGCGAAACATTTTATTCATTATATAAAACATCAGAATAAAGTAGCTGAAAACAAAAAATACCGCAACATACATCGTGGCGAACGATGCTTTATTATTGGCAGTGGACCCAGCATGGCGAAAACAGATATCAGCGCCCTGGCTGGCGAGCACGTGATTGCGCTGAACAGCTTTTTTATGAATCCTCAATGCAATGAGGTACTTAATGACAGGCGGAAAGAGAAATATTATCTCGTGCCACCCAATCATCCGCCGCAAACCGAAGAAGACTGGAAGCAAACCTTGAGAAGCATGGAAGTGAAAATTCAAACGCCTTTGCCCATGTTCTGGGGTATCGATTTTAATGAGGGAAATTGGCGTGAGATCATAGAGAAAAATAATTTCTTCCCCGGCTTCAGCCTGAATTATTTTTATTGTGGGGTAAATACACGTGATGGATATGAATTACAAAAGAAAGACCTGGATATCTCACGCATGTCGGTTTCTGCCTCCAATGCCCTTATCAATGGACTGGAGCTTGCGCTGTTCATGGGATTCAGCCAGATATACCTGCTGGGATTTGAACATAACCATATCTGCGTGCAGCGTCCGGAAGAATACCGGGCCTACTTTAATGCCGGCCATTATGAAAAAGAGCTGGATTATGATTTTGGCTCCAGGCGCCCCAACCATGTTAATTTTGAGATATTAGGGAACAATTATTTTACCTTTAAGATCTATCTTGAAATATTAAAATTATTCCCTGAAACTCAAATCGTAAATTGTACCCCCGGAGGGATCCTGGATGTATTTCCGAGAAAAAAGTTTGAAGAGGTGATCGCCATGCCGGTGCACCCACTCAATTCTTAAATTGTATTTTATGATAAAAAAAATAGTTTTCTATCTGCTGCTCACCATGCCATTCTTATCCTGTGGAAATAAGAACAAGGACGATGAGATTCCGGTGACACCGGTGAATATTTATATCGACCTCAATATTAACAGCAGTGCACCGCTCAGTGTATTGGGAGGATATATTTATATTACGGGAGGTAATAAAGGTATCATCGTATTCCATAATTATGATGATAATTATTCCGCCATCGAGAGAACCTGCAGCTATCATCCATATGATGCATGTAATCTTATCTCGGTGGATAATAATGGCGTGATCTTCAAATGCGGAAAATATAACGGGAATAATTTCGAAGTATGCTGCGGCTCCGAATTCACTATCGAAGGTTATCCTACCAAAACGCCTGCCAGCAGGCCACTTCGACTATATACAGTCTCAAAAACCGGCAATCAGCTTCATGTTTATAATTAAACAGCCTTTGTATTGAATTGCCTGCAAATATTGTTCAATAATTAGTCTGATACGTCAGAGGTTATCGTTTCAAAAATTTCCTACGCATCGTGTTGAATTGTTTTTCTATACTAAATTTCAATAGCCGTCTTAAAAATTGAAATAAGAATGGGTATTACTTTGGCTGCTTCCGCACCCGTAAGGCCTTTTTTCTTATACCGTATTTTAATTTTATTCTTGCTTCGTAAAAGCCCCTGGCAGTCATACTGTATTCTATTTCATCCGATATCCCCTGTCGTGTATATTTTATTTTCCTTCCATTGGCAATAATGGTAAGCGTATAACTTTTATTCGCCGGCACCAGCAGGTGGATATAAAGTGAATCATTCAATATGGTGGCTTGCAGGTCTTCTTCCAGATGATAATCTTTATTTGCCATAAAATTTATCCTGGCGGTGTACACGTTAAATTTATTTTTTTCAGCCACCGTGAAGATGGGCATCACAATTCCATTCGCTGCATCAATATCAATATAATCACCAAAAAAAATATTTTTCCCCGGGGCTGCAAAAGGGCGGGGTGTGATCCTGGTATTTTCCCAGGTATTGCCCCCGTCTTTGCTGCTCGCGATATATACATCAATGAAGGCCGCCGAGATGCTATTCCGCTTATCATAAAAAATGATATACAGATTCCCGTTCTCGGGATCAATACAAAAATTATTGCTGTACTGCTCCGCGCCATTCCCAATATTATCATTATTCACACGGATATCATCACTCCAGGTATCACCACCGTTGTCTGAATATTTCATGAAGATATCAGGATCACCATTCCGCGTATCAGTCCAGTTAACATAAATCCTATTTTTAAAATTTGTGCCTGTAGCATTGCATAAAACAAAAGGCATCCCATTGGCGCGGTATATATTTTTCACGGGCACCTCCCAGCCTTCCACCTGGCGTGTGATGATCTTATCCCTGCCAAAAGCTTTCCCGCCATCCGTGCTTTTATCAAACCATAACTTATTGATGCCGCTCCAGCATACATAAATATTACCGTCGCTGTCGGTGCACGAAGTGGCGCCTTCCATGGTACTGTCGCCATCGAGACAGTCGCCTTCCACATCTGAAATTATTATTGGGCGAGTCCAGCTTTGCCCATGATCAGCAGAAGATGAAAAACGTATCCTTGAATGATCGCCAGCTTGCTTGCTTTCATACTTATCAAATTCCGTCCAGGTAAAAAAAAGATTTCCTTTCTGATCCGAGCTCAGCCATTCTTTATCCTGTATCTTGCCTGCATTAAAGCCAATAGCGGCATCTGAGAAACAGGTATCATATTTTATATTGATGCGTTGCACTACCATTTTATCAATCCATGAAGGAAATATTTTTTCGGCGTTTTTACCCAGGTGCGCATAATATAAGCGACCCTCCGAATCATAATGCACCATAGGATCCCCCCATATTCCGTGATCGGATTTCATCGGTTTCTCCAGCCATGTTTTTCCCCCATCCGTGCTGAAATAATAATTATTTACATTCGAAGCAGCGGCTATATGACTTGAATTTACGGGATTGATTGCAATGCTCACTTCTTCCGGCCTGTTATTGCTTTGATTCACCCTGATCAGCTTTTGCTGGGCAAGGGCGCTTGTAAGGCATCCCATCGACAAAAGAAGAAAAATATATTTCATAAGGGGATAATTTTAAAATTTAAATAATCTAATTCAGGAATAGCTACAAAAATAAGAAAGCCACCTGAACTAACAGGTGGCTTTCTTAAATTAAAAATGCATGTAAGCCATGCATACTGCCAATTACATTGCTTTTTTAGGAGCGGCAGCTTTCTTAGGTGCTGCTTTTTTAGCAGCTTTCTTAGGTGCTGCTTTTTTAGCAGCTTTTTTAGGAGCAGCTTTTTTAGCAGCTGCTTTCTTTGGTGCTGCTTTCTTAGCAGCTTTCTTTGGTGCTGCTTTTTTAGCAGCTTTTTTAGTAGCTTTAGCCATAATAAATAAAATAATTTAGACAGAACAAATGTAAATGCATTTTTCTAATCTGCAATAGAGTAAGTACAGTTGTTAATAATTAAGAAAAATAAAAAGCCCTGAAACATGCGTTAAATCTATATTGTAAGCATGTGTATATGAAGTAAAAAAGTTTTACACATTTATCTAGAAAAAATAATCTTCGTTGAAAAAAAATATGACTGCCCATGTATCCCTTTGCTGTAAAGCATTTCAGCCGTTTTTATTTTTTCCACGCCGGTGCAAAAATTAAATTTTTTAAAAATAATTTGGAAATATTTAAAATGTGTTTTTAAAAATAAACAATTCAAACTCGCGCTGCATTTTTAAAACCGTCATGAATAAAATATATTCCATCGAAAAAAAAACGAATGCATCAATTTTATGATAGTCGCTTAAACAATTATGAATAAAGAGTTATAGCCTATTGTTTTAAATTTATTATGCAGGAATAACACATAATAAAAATCTCTTCTATGCATCCGTATACTTTACAATGATCATTTATTTGATCCTTAATATTTCTCCGGGTGTATTTTTATTTGAACGCTTTTACACAAAAATATTTTCAGAAAATCTAATTTCATTTTAATTTCAGCGTATTTATATCGCATTAATTGCATTTTTTATTTGTAAGCATAAACCTAAAATGTATTTTAGCACCATAATTCGATGCGCTACCATGAAACTCCAACTGCTTGAAACTAAAATATTCGATACCATTCCTTCCGGATCAGGTATTGAAAAATGGCAGGATAAAATTTATATCATCGGTGACGATAGTAATTATTTATTCGAGTTGAACAACCAATGGGAGATCACCAACACGATCCGGTTGTTCGACCAGCCCACGGATGAAAATAAAAGGATCATCAAAAAAATCAAGCCCGACCTCGAAGCAGTGACCCTGGTGCCACCCAGTCACCTGCTGGCCATGGGCTCCGGCTCTCTCGCCGAACTACGCGATGTTGGCGTGCTCCTTAATTTAGCTGCGCAGGATGAGCTGGAATATTTGAACTTCAATGATATGTACGAGATGCTGCGCAGCATCACCTCCCAGGTGAATATTGAAGGGGCATGTAATGTTGATGATAAAATTATTTTGCTTAACCGCGGCGATAATGAGCATAGCAACCAGCTGATCATCACCAACTGGAACAGGAAGCAGCTCACCGTAGAGAAGCAATTAGATATTCATTTCCTCGACCTGCCCCAAATTGAAAACATCAATGCAGGATTTACCGGTTGTGTTCACCTGCCTGAAACCGATCTCATGATCTTTTGTGCCTCAGCAGAAGATACAAGCAATGGCTATGATGATGGAAAAATTAAAGGCAGCCTGATCGGGGTGATGCAGAATTTCACCTCACAAATCGCCAATCATGATGTAAAAATTTCCGACATTATTGTACCCGATTTTTTTAAAGGGATAAAAATAGAATCCGTTTGCATTGATGAATTTATTGCCGGTAATGAGGTGACGGTGCTTGCTGTGGCGGATAACGATAATGGGAAAACTGAGCTGATGCGCTTGCAGATGTCGTTTTAAAATTAGTTTCAAATTTCGTATTTATGATTTTAGTTAGCGGAGCCACAGGATTTTTAGGCTCTTATATAGTATGCGAGCTGCTGCGGCAAAATAAAAAAGTGCGCGCGCTGAAAAGAGAGGCCAGCCGGCTGTCAGAATTTGAGCTCATCTGTAAGATCAATAGTATCACCGCCGCACAATTACAAAATTTAGAATGGTATACCGCCGATATCCTTGAGCCGGGCGACCTGGAAGAAGCTTTCCATGGTATCGATGAGGTGATCCACAGCGCTGCGATCGTCTCGTTTCAAAGCAAGGACAGGAACCTTATGATACAGGTAAACAAGGATGGCACCGCCAATATGGTGAACCTCGCCTTAGCCGCCGGGGTGAAGAAATTCGCATATATCAGCAGCATCGCCGCCATTGGAAGAAATGCTGATAATTCATTGATTGATGAGCAGACGAAATGGGAGAACAGTAGCTTGAACACTGTATATGCTGAGAGCAAGTATGCGGGTGAGATGGAAGTATGGCGGGGCATACAGGAAGGATTAAATGCGCTGATCGTTAACCCGGGTATAATCATCGGCGCCGGCGATTTCACCAGAGGTACAGGAAAGATGTTTGAAACAGCCTTCCATGCAATACAGTTTTATACTCCGGGGGTCAGCGGCTTTGTGGATGTTAGGGATGTAAGCAAAGCGGTGCTCCTGCTCATGGATAAAAATTTATTCAATGAACGTTTTATATTGGTTGCTGAAAATTATGAATTTCGAAAATTCTATGATGAAGCGGCAGAAGTATTTCACAATCCGAAGCCAAAATTTAATACCCCATTCTGGATGGCCACCCTGGGTTATACCTGGCTGGGATTACTAAGCCGGCTCACAGGCAGGCCACCACTGATTACCAGGGAGACCACCGCGGCAGCCTATAGAAAATATTTTTATGATAATACTAAAATAAGAAAGGTCCTTGATATGGAATTTATTCCTGTCAAAGAAACCATACGATGGGCTTGCAGCTTATATCCTGATCAGGCTGAATAGGTACTCTAGAATTCATTGTATTATTTCGTGTATCTTCGTGTTCTTAGTGCCTGCGTGTTAGATATTACTGTCGATGATGAAAAGCTAGTTTCAAATTTTTTTTTACATATTAGGCACGAAGAACAAGAAGAAGCACAAAGAATATCACCATTTTCAGCGATTGTTATGTTCAAAATTTGTAACATCTCATAAACCACAACCATTAATAAATAAGGATCGGTTACGAATAGTCTCTCCAGCACAACAAAAATGGAATAACCCATTTTTAATTAACTTCCTATTTACTCAAGACTTGCAACGAATCACTAACGACTTTTTTTAGTATTTTCGCTCTGTGTTATTATTTACGCTTATTACCGAGAGACCGTGGTGGTTTATTGTGTTTTGTCTTTTGCTTGGCGCCGCCTATGCTCTCATCCTGTATCCATATAAATCATTAAAAACAGTAGACAAGAAAAAACCCCGGCTCCAATGGTGGATGACAGGTCTCCGTTTTTTCACCGTGAGCTTCCTGGCATTCCTGCTCTTATCCCCACTCATAAAATCATTTCAGCGTGAAGTGCAGAAACCTATCATCGTTCTGGCCCAGGATAATTCGCAATCCATTCTTCTGAATAAAGACTCTGCCTTTTACAAAACAGCTTACCTGAAAAACCTGGAAGCGCTAAGAACTTCACTCAACGAAAAATTTGATCTTAAATTCTACAGCTTTGGCAAGACGCTGAATGAAAATCCCAATATCAGCTTCAATGAAAAGCAAACCAATATCAGCGCCCTGATGGATGCGGTATATGATAAATATGAAGGACAGAATCTGGGCGCAGTAATCCTGGCCAGCGACGGGATCTACAACCAGGGTAGCAATCCTGTGTATGGTAATAAGAAATTAAAAACCACACTCTATACCATAGCCCTTGGCGATACCACTTTCCCGCGTGATGTGCTCGTAAAAAAAGTAAGGAGCAATGCCATCGCCTACCTCGGCAATTCCTTCCCCATAGAAATTGAAGCGGCAGCCTATGGGTATAATGGTTCCAATTTAACCGTGTCGGTGATTCATAACGGCCAGGTGGAATCAATACAAAATATTACCTCCGGTTCTTCCCGTTTCTCAAAAATATTATTGCTGAATTTTGAAGCACGCACCAAAGGAATGCAACGCTATACCGTCACTATCAGCAGGCAGCGCGGCGAGCTGAGCTACCTCAATAATGTAAAAGATGTATTCATTGATGTGATCGACGGCAGGCAGAAAATATTATTACTGGCCGATGCACCGCATCCCGACCTGGGCGCAATGAAAAATGCAATAGAAACAAATCAGAATTATGAAGTGCAGATTATTTACGCCAACGAACTACCCGCAGATATCTCCGCGAAAATAAGTGAATACAGCCTCGTGATCCTTCACCAGCTTCCTTCCACAGATTATTCTACAAAAAATGTTTTCGATGCGTTGGATAAATTTAAGATGCCGCGTTTATATATCCTGGGAAACCAGAGTAACCTGCCCGTCTTTAATAGCATGAATGAGGGTTTAAGCATTGGAAATAACCGGGGCAATAACAACGACGCCCTGCCCGCGTTGAATAAGGATTTTAGCTTATTCAGCCTGACGGAGGAAACAGCAAACACAATAAATAAATTCCCTCCCCTTCAGGCGCCCTTTGGCACGTACGCCCCTGCAGCCGATGTCCGGGTATTATTTCAGCAACAGATAGGGGCCACAAAAACAGATATGCCTTTGGTGATGTTCACCAATAAGAACGATCATAAAACAGGAATCATTTGCGGCGAAGGCATATGGCGTTGGCGCCTTCAGGAGTATGCCCAGACAGAATCGCAAAGTGCCTCGAATGAAGTGCTCACCAAAATAATTCAATACCTCGCCGCCAAAGATGATAAACGTTTATTACGCATCACCTCTTCACAAAAAACATTTGAAGAAAATGAGAATGTGCTTTTTGATGCGGAGGTGTATACTCCAAGCTATGAGCTCACCAATGATCCAGAGATCAGCTTCAAGATAACTAATGAAGAAGGTAAGTCCTTCGATTACCAGTTCAGTAAGAACGGCAGAACCTACCATCTGGATTGCGGTGTGCTACCCGTAGGAAGCTACAGATATACTGCAAGCGCCAATTCAGGAGGCAAAAATGAAACGGTTTCGGGTCAGTTCACCATCTTTCCATTACAGGCTGAGTTCACCGAAACAGTGGCCAACCACCAGCTGCTGGCAACCTTATCCAATATGAATAATGGAAAATTATTTTATCCTTCGGAGATGCAAAAAATTGCGGATGAAATAATTGCCAATGAAACTATCAAGCCCCTAAGCTATGCCCATCAACGCTTGCAGGACCTTGTGAATTTAAAATGGATCTTTGCTTTATTGGTGCTTTCACTCACGGCTGAGTGGTTCTTTCGCAAAAGAGAAGGAGGGTATTAGGAAAAGTCAACAGTGATCAGTGGTCAGTGACCACGCTGCTCTGTATTCCTGATCACTGACTACTGACCACTCGCCTGTATCCCCTGACCCAGTATTCTTTAATCCAAAAAAATATTTTAATTTCTTCTGAGATTAATATAGCTTTGTCAGAAATCTAATCCTAATTTAATATGACAACTTTTACACGATTATCAATTTTCTTATGCCTTTTTTTTATTGCAGCTGGGGCCAATGCGGCTAATTTGGGCGGCAACCTCACCTTCGCCGCCCGTCTCGACGGGAGCCAGGAAGTGCCTGCCGTTACCACCACCGCCAATGCAGTTGCAGGTTTTACGCTGAATCAAATACGGGATAGCTTATGGCTTAATGTAAATATCACAGGGCTCAGCGGGGTAGTTACAGGGATCTATATCCATGAAGCGGCAGCAGGCACTGCGGGCCCCGTGGTGATTGACCTTGCGACTTTCTTAACCGGCACTTCAGTGAATGCCATTCTTAGCGGCGCCACGATCACCAAAACTTTTATCTCGAAATTATTGCAGGGCCTTTACTATATAAACGTTCATACTGCAGCCAATCCCGGCGGCGAAATCAGAGGGCAGATTCTTCTGGAATCGGATATCGCATTTACGGCCAATCTCAATGGCGCACAGGAAACGCCCGCTGTATCAACCACAGCCAGAGGCCTGGGTGTTTTTAATCTGGCACAGCATAATGGGGTATTGAAATTTAATGTGGTGGTGGATGGATTAAGCGGTGCGATCACCGGCATTCATTTCCATACTGGCGCAATGGGTGTGGCAGGTGCCGTGGTTCAAAACCTGGCTACATTCCAGAGTGGTAATACCATTTCAGGTGAAGTGGATCCGACGGCTTTCCTGGCTTCCTTAAAAGCCGGCACACTCTATATTAATGTACATACTGCTGCTAACCCGGGAGGTGAAATACGGGGACAGGTGCTACTCACCAACGGAGTAAATTTTGACGCCATGATCAATGGGGCGCAGGAAACGCCGGCCATAACTACCAACGCAAAGGCGGTAGCTACATTTAAGCTCAACAATACAATGGATTCTCTGTTCTATGATGTTCAGGCCAATGGTTTGAGCGGAACAATCAACAGTGCCCATTTTCATAACGGTGCCTTTGGTGTTGCGGGTAGTGTTGCATTAGATTTAACTTCATCAATTGCGGGCAACAGGATTTCAGGCTTTGTAACAGGTAGCACATTAACCAATGCATTCATCACCAATATGGTCAAAGGGAATATTTATATCAACCTGCATACTACAGCGAATCCAGGTGGTGAAATCAGGGGACAGCTTTATCGGGTGGCACGCGAAGGTTATAATATGATTTTAAGCGGGCTGCAGGAAACACCACCCGTTGTTACCACCGCGCGGGGCGGAGGGATCGTAAGTATCGATCGCGATGAAACCAATGTGCACTACCTGGTGGCTGCTTCTAATATTGTTATCACCGGAGCGCATTTCCACGCAGGTGCCAAAGGGGAATCAGGCCCGGTAGTTTATGCCTTAACCACCGCCTTCATTAATAATGGCGCTGCGGGTTATTGGAAGAGCACCGACGCCACGCCTTTTACATCCATTCATGCAAGAGAATTTGCCAAGGACAGCATCTATATTAATCTTCATACTGCCACCAATCCTAACGGGGAAACCCGCAGCCAGGCTTCCCGACAATATAATACGCAATCATCCGGCTCGGGGATCAATAGCGGAGCCAACGGCTTCTCTCCGGTAATCCTTTATCCAAACCCTGCTGTGAATGAAATTTATGTGAACAGCGCTACCTCATTGAAAATAATGGATGCATTCGGCAAGACTGTTTCAGATCATTTAAGCAGCGGCAAAATCGATATAAGTAATTTGCAATCAGGTTTGTATTTTATTATTATAGAAGAGCAGGGCGCGGTTTATACAAAATCATTTGTAAAACAATAAAGAAAATTAAAATCAGGAAGGAAGGCCGGTTCAAACGAACCGGCCTTTTTTATTTTTTTTACAATCAATGCGAAGCATAGGTGTAAATCGTGATCCGTGTGCTTTTCCGGATTTCATCCGTTTCCGTTTTTCTTTCTTTCAGCCCGGCTTTATTATATATGAACACCGAATTACTCCTTGCATCGGGCTTATCCTTTTTATAATAGGATTCATATTTTTCTGTAATCATTTTCCGATTTACATATACGAATTCATTTTTAAAACTAAGATAGGGATGCCGGGCATGCGTATTATAATACGAAACACTGACGAAGCTGGAATCTCCCCTGGTAATCGTTTCCGTTTTATGTCGCAGGATTGTCCCTGATTTCCCGGTATACTCCTCTGTCATGGAATACTTACCCTTATTATCGTATTCTACAATCTTCCGGTTAATATTATTCCGGCTTTCATCAATTGTGATTTCCCGGGTATGGCCATTGGCCAGTTGTTCCTTCGACTTACAAATTTTTTCGCTGATGCCTTTCTTGTCTATCTCGCCGTTTTTATTACAGTCGAAATTCCAGGAATGTTTAAGCTTACCTTTTTTATCATACATCTTCGCCGTACCCATTTTTTTCTCCGCATCATATTTATATAGAACCTTTGCCTCGATAATTCCCTTTCCATTGTTGGTGATCGAGGAAATCTTGTTGCTATCGGAATTAAATTCATTCACCACATTGCTTTCAAGCTTGGTTACATTATGAAATGTATTAAAGCTCCGGATCTTCACTGGTTCTTTGTAAATCCCATATTCAAATTGGGTGGTATAGGATCGCTTGCCATACAGATTCGTGACTTGGGTTTTCCGATTCTTCGAATCATATTCATAATAGGCTGCATTATTGTATCGCTTTTTGCGATCGATATATACAAAAGAAATGACACGGCCCAGGGTATCATAGCATGTGAGAATGGTGCTGGTGATTTTCTCCTTTCCTTTCTTATTTGTAGTTTCAACAGCCCGTACAGAAGCTACCCGATTGACCCGCATGGAGCTATCGCCATAATAGAAAATATTTTTATCTTCAAATATTCTGATCCCTTTATAGTAACGGAAATCCTGCGAATAGCCGAGGAAAGTAATAACAAAGAAGGAAAATAAAATGGGGAGGCGTATCATTTTTTTCATGGCAGGGTATTTTTGAAATGTAAATTTAATCGGAATCAATTGAAGTAACAAAGACTAATTAATATTAATTATTCGACCCTATAAACATATGACCCAAAAGGGTCAATTCAACGGTGTTATATCTGCCCGACCGCATTGATAATAGTGAATGCGACCTAATACGCGAAGCGCCTGGATTTCTTTAATATTTTCAATTGCATAATTTCCTCCTATCCCGAAGGGATACAATGTTTATAGAAAGATTGTGATAATAATTGCCGACCCCGAAGGTGGTTGAATGTATATATTGGTTTCTTAAAATTATATGGAAATCGCTGTCACCTTATCCAATGATTCGCCATTCTCAATTTCCAATTCTCCATTGCCCCATTTTGCTTATTTTCGCATTTTATACCCTATGGAAAATCAATCATATTCATTCAATTTCATTAACCTCCTAAGGTTCTTATTACGCTGGTACAAGCACCTGCTGATAATAACATTAATTGCAGGCATTCTCACCTTCCTTGTGTGTAAGTTTGTTATAGCACCGCAATACCAGAGCGCCGTGGTATTTTACCCCAGCACCGTCAGCTCCATCTCCAGCGCCTTACTCCCCGGTATCACCGGAAAAGAGCGCGATGTACTGGCTTTCGGGGCCGAGGAGGAGGCGGAACAATTATTACAACTGCTGAAATCAGAGAAATTAAAATGGGATATCATTGGCCGCTTCAACCTGATGGAGCATTATGGATTAAACCCCAATCAAAAAAATGTATATACCAAATTGAGCAAGGCCTACGACGCCAACGTAAATTACCGTCGCACAGAATATGCTTCGCTCGAAATTTCGGTGACAGATGAAGACCCGCAAATGGCCGCCAACCTGGCCAATGGGATCGCCGATATGCTCGACACTGTGAAGATGAATATCCAGCGTGAATGGGCTGTGAAAGCATTAAAGATCGTGGAGGAGCAGTATGAAAATAAAAAGAAGCAGATACAGACGATCCAGGATTCGCTGAAAGTACTGGCCGCGCTGGGAGTCTATAATTTTGAAGAGCAGAGCAAAGGCGCCTCGCAGATGGGCGCTACTGCCAACCCCGGGATGGTGCAGGCATTGCAGAAATATGGTGCGGTACAATTCTCTTTCCAGGAACGGCTGAAGCTTGAAAGCGAAGCGCTGGGCGAATTGCAGACCAAATATGAAAAGGTGAAGATCGATGCCGAACAGTTCCTGCCCTGCAAATTCGTAGTGAACAGCGCCGGGAAATCGGAGGAGAAAGTGTACCCGCGCACCATCATCACAACCCTGGCCATGATGTTTACCACCTTCTTTATGTGCCTGTTGTTTTTAATTGCCCTGGAATATTTTAAAAAGAATCATATCATCGACAGGGTGAACTCAAATGAGTAGGATTTCTCTTTTACCAACACCACTTAATTTAAAGTGGTTTTATGGCCTGGCATCGGCATTTATCATTTTATGCCTGGGCTTGCTTCTCTATTTTGAATTTGAGGTAGGCATAATTTTCCCCATGGTGTTTGCCGTTATTTTAGTTGGCATCCTGCGCAGCGATATGCTGATCCTGGTGATCACATTCCTGGTGCCTTTGTCGATAAACATTAAAGATATTGGGGAAGGCACAGGCTTCGGGATGGATTTTCCATCAGAGCCCATCACTTTTATTTTGATGGTAGGCGCCTGGATTAAATTTTTTATCGATGGGCAGATAGACCGCAGGATACTGAGGCACCCGCTTACCAAATGCATTATATTCTATTTGTTCTGGATCTTCTTCACAGCCCTTTTCAGTGCACGCTTCCAGGTGAGCATTAAGTTTTTTATTAATAAGCTCTGGATCATCACCGTATTTTATTTTCTCGCGGCCCAGCTTTTTTCCAATACAAAAAACCTCATGCGGTATCTCTGGTGCTATATGGTGCCCATGATCTGCATTGTAGTATATACCGTTATTAATCACAGCATGCATGGGTTTCTGCAAAGAGATGCCTATTGGGTATCAAAGCCCTTTTATATTGATCATGGCGTATACGCTGCTTCCCTGGCTTTTTTCGTGCCCGTGCTCATGGGGCTGCTGGCTTATAGCAATACCTTCCGTTATAGTAATTTCATGCGTTTCATCATCGCGCTATTCCTGGTCATACTTCTTACCGGCGTGGTATTCTCTTTCACCCGTGCCACCTGGGTGAGCCTGGCGGCGGCGGCGCTGTTTTTCGTCGCGCTCTTATTGCGTTTGAAGCTGCGAACTATAATTATGGTGGGGGCATTCAGCGCGTTTATTTACCTGAACTATAAAGAGCAAATCAGCCTGGCCCTGCACGATAATAAGCAAGACAGCTCGAATGATTTTGGAGGGCATATAAAAAGCATTTATAATGTAAGCACCGACGATAGCAACCTCGAACGCATTAACCGCTGGCATGCGGCGCTGCGGATGTGGAAAGAGAAACCTATGCTGGGCTGGGGCCCGGGGGTGTATAAATTTGAATATGCGCCTTACCAGATCTCCTTTGAGAAAACGAAGATCAGCACCAACTTCGGTATAGGCGGCAATAGCCATAGCGAATATATAGGGCCCTTATGCGAGACGGGTTTCATCGGATTATTCTCCTTGCTGCTGGTTATTTTCATGTTTGTATACACCGGGATGCGATTTATTTATTCCACAAATAAAAAAAAAAATAAGATCTTAGCCATCTGCCTGCTCCTGGGCTTAACCACCTATTTCGTTCATGGCTTCTTAAATAATTATAGCGACAGTGATAAGGTAGGCGTTATGATCTGGGGCTTTATGGCGGGATTGGTAGCGCTGGAACTGCAGGAGGGGGAGGCATTAACGGAAGGAATGGATTAGTAAATATGAAAATTCTGATACAAGCAATCTGAATATTTTTGTAACCGGTAAATTCTAAGACAAGGATTGATGATTTCGGATGGGAGGTTTCTGCGGGCGGTAAATTAATAATCAGATTAAATAAATGACGATATGAAAGCCAGGATACTTACAATATTTCTTTTCTATTGTGTTCATCTTAAATCGCAAAATTATTATGGAGGCGGTGGCCGGCTTGGCTATAAATATTCAGGAATGTTCATTGAAGGAACAATAGGTTCGAGGATCGCTGTAAAAGAATCTCTTCTTGTAGGTACATATTTACCTGGTGCACATGAAAGGGGGTGAAAATTTATCCATATTATAAAAACTTTGAGAAAAGATCTTTTTCGATCGATTTGAATTATTGTAAAATTTTTAATAATGGATTAACGGTCACAAAAGACAATATACCTTACAGGTATGACCTAAATAATATTTATTATTTCACGCCTCAATTTTCATATAAATTTATAGGTAAAGAAACCGGAGGGAATGCCTCTCGGTTCAAATATAACAGAATAGCAGACTTGGAATTTACAATTGGCTACAGAATAACTGATGTAAAACCTTTGTTTTATGATACCCCTTATGATGCAGAAATTGAGAAGACGTTAAATAATTATTTCAAGAGTGGTCCTGTAGTTGGTTTTTCATTTGCATATTTTATTACAACCGAAAAAAATAAAGATCGGAAATTAAAATAATCCATCATTCAGAGATACTTTCACCTTTTTCCAATCTATCAAGGTATAAACTTTATCATAATTTAGTTATTTTCGAGTTTAAAAAATGCCCGAATTTAGCTAAATGAGGCATAAAATGAAATAAATTGAAATATCTAAAACACATAACTGTCTTAAAGAAATCTGATTCAGATTACTATGCGTTCGGAATGGTAATGCCTGAACGTTCTTATTCAGGCTCAGCTTATAAATACGGTTATAATGGCAAAGAGAAAGATGATCAAATAAATGTGGATGGTGGCGACTATGATTTTGGAGCCAGCATTTTTAATTCTAGGCTAGGGAAATTCTTAAGTCTGGATCCAAAAGTAAAAGATGCTCCTGAAGTTAGTACATATGCTTTTGCTCACGATATGCCAATAATAGCTATTGACTTGAATGGAGAAAAAACATACTTTATTGGAGGATCTGGTTTTAATCCTTTTAAAATAAAAAATGACTTTTCAGGTCATCTAATTAGAGATTTGAGAGCAATTCTAGGAAATGATGATTTTCATGTGGTTCAGAATAGCAGATATAATAAACCTATTCCAGCAGTATCCGGAGGTAAGTGGTCAGGTGAGTATGCTTCAACCGTGTTAAAAGTAGAAGATTATGAGGTATTAAAAGCAACAAGAGATGAAATCTTAGCGGATTTTAAAGCCGCCAAAGACAAAGGTGGGAATGAGCCTTTAAATATTATTGCATCTAGTTACGGAACAGTTGTAGCAGCTCAAGTTGTAATAGATATGTTAGCAAAAGATCCGGATCTTAAAATAGATAATCTTATATTATCCAATTCAATGATTAATCGAGACCCTAAGAACCCACTTTTTGCTGAGTTACTTAGATTACAAAATGAAGGGAGATTAAAATTTGAGTTCCAAGATACCAATGGAGATAATGTGAAAAATTCAGGTGGTAACAATCAAAAAGAAGGTAGGAAAAATTTCAATCGAATAAAATATGGGCTTTTATTGGGTAGTCTGTAATACTCCCCAAAAATAGGGCCAGTGGTTTAGTTAAAAAAATCTTTAATTTTACT
>JBBRJE010000008.1:0-24627 GCA_038219845.1 Bacteroidia bacterium | reverse complement strand
GGAAAGAATTGCCGGGCATTGCCGCAATAAATAATTAATTAACCACCAACTAACAACTAAGTATGAAAGTATTCGACTACTTATTCTACAAATGGTACCAGGGATTTAAAGATTTCACCAAACAATACCAGAAGCAGCGTGGGATAGAAGGTATGGCAGCGTTAGGATGTATGAGCCTCTTCTTTTTCTTCAACCTTGTATCTATTGTAAAAATCCTTAAAAAGCTGGAAATAGGGGTCGACTTTATGGAATCTTTCCGTATCGGTCCTATTTATTATTTTGTCCTCTGCCTTCTGCTTTTCGCCCGTTATTATCAGAAGAGCCGTTATAAAAAAGTTATACAGAAATACGAAATCATAGATGCTCCGAAGAATGAAAGAACTACGATGATTTTTTTGATCTATATCGGTCTTAGTTTCGCACTCTTCTTTTTTTCTATATTTTTCAGACTTGGCTATTAAGATTATGCACTTTTGAATTAGTGCACCTGACTTCCTTAAGATGTTTGGTTTCAATCTCCTCCGATTCATTACCATCAAGCCCTGGCAGCGCTTTGCAGGCCTATGGCGAATAATTTATCCCGCGTGATCTCTTTATTTTACCATAATTCACAAAAAACATTTTGGGCGTTTAGTGAAATTCGGATATGTTTGTAGTGTTTTAAAAAAAACTATCTTTCATCATGAAGAAATTATCATTAATTATTGCATTCATTATTGCTCTAAGCAATTTAACCTTTGCACAGAAAAGTAAGAAAGGTGCGTCTCCTGATATTGATGTGCCATCACCGGTAATGAAGACTTTCAATACCAAATATAAGCTGGCCAAGAAAACCGTATGGACACAGGAAGAGGAAACGTACCGCGCCGATTTTAAGCTGAACGATCTCAATATGGCCGTTGCATACAGCTCCGACGGTAAGATGCTGTATACCGAGAAAGATATGCCCAAAACCCAGTATAATAAAACGGCATTAAAATATATCACAGAGAATTATGCCGGTTACAAAATTACCGATATGCGTAAACGTGATACTTATGATAAGAAGACAACCTATATCACCACACTTCGTAAAAGCCGCGAGATTTTAGAGGTAGAGTTTGATAAGAAAGGCGGTTTCATTCGCGATACAGATAAAACCCCGGCTTCAGCCAGCAGCAAGAAGAAAGCCAAAAAGGAGGCCGATGAAGAAACCACCGATGAAGAAACCAAGCCCGCTAAAAAAGAGGCTAAGGTAAAGGATAAAAAGAAAACCAACGACGACGAGGAAAGTGATGAAGAGGCAGCGCCGGCCAAGAAAGAAACCAAAGCCAAGCCGGCTCCAAAAAAATCAAATGATGATGATGCTGAAGAAGCAGCTCCGGCACCGGCTCCTAAGAAAGAAACCAAAGCAAAGCCAGCTCCTAAGAAAACCACCGAGGATGATGAAGAGGAAGATGCCAAGCCTGCTCCTAAAAAAGAAAAGGAAAAAGCTAAACCTGCTCCTAAAAAAGAAAAAAAGAAAACCACCGATGATGATGATGATGAATAAAGCGGAACACACTGATCAGTGAATATTCGGTAAATACAATGATATAGATCAAACCCAGGTGCAATTGTACCTGGGTTTTTTTTATGTATCAGAATCACAAGTACTGCGAAACTTTGATCCTTCGCTGTAGTTTTGACGCAAGCTTAGTGTCTTTGTGTCCTGGTAGCCTGACTGAATTCAGTAAAAATGGCTCCCTTTTTAGATTAGCCAAATTATTGCTTTTCAGTTATCTTTGAAATCTTTATCAATTAATCATAGGAATCATAAAAATGGCAGGAGCATTAGGAAAAATATTTGGGAAGATATTTGGCAATAAAGCCGAGAAAGACTTAAAAGAACTGAGTCCTTTTGTAGGCATGGTAAATAATGAATACGTGCAGCTTCAGGGTCTTAGTAACGATGAATTACGGGATAAGACAACGACATTTAAGGAACAGATCCGTGAAGCTTTAAGTGAGATCACCGGACAGATCAATGATTTAAAAGAAAAAGCAGACCATCCCGAGATCGATGTCAACGAAAAGGAGGATTTGTATAAGGAAGTTGAGAAGCTGGAGAAAGACCGTCTGGTGCTCCTGGAAGAAGCGCTCCTTGAATTATTACCTGCTGCTTTTGCCGTGGTTAAAGAAACATCACGCCGCTTTTCGGAGAATGAAACGCTCGAGGTAAGAGCGCAGGATTTCGACAAGGACCTCGCTGCCAAAAAAGATTTTGTAACGATAAAACAAGACAAAGCCTACTGGCGCAATTCATGGGATGCCGCCGGTATCCTGGTGAAATGGAATATGGTGCATTATGATGTGCAGCTTATCGGAGGTACGGTTTTACACCAGGGAAAAATAGCGGAGATGGCAACGGGTGAAGGAAAGACCCTCGTGTCGACCCTTCCCGCCTACCTCAATGCCCTGGCCGGCTTTGGCGTTCATATAGTAACAGTGAACGATTACCTGGCCCGTCGCGACTGTGAATGGAACGGTCCGCTATTCCAGTTTCATGGATTGAAAGTGGATTGTATCGACCTTCACCAGCCCAATAGCGAAGCTCGTCGCAAGGCCTACCAGGCCGACATCATCTACGGTACCAATAATGAATTTGGATTCGACTACCTCCGCGATAATATGGCCACCAGCAGGGAAGATATTGTGCAGGGACACCTGCATTATGCCATGGTGGATGAAGTAGACAGCGTGCTTATCGATGATGCAAGAACACCACTGATAATCTCTGGTCCCATACCTAAAGGGGATGAGCAGGAATTTTATGAGCTGAAACCACGGATAGAAAAAGTGGTGGAGTCACAGAAGAGATACCTGAATACCTGCCTCGTTGATGCTAAGAAATACTGGGAGCAGAACAAGCAGGACCTGGCAGCCATGCCATTGATACGTTGCTACCGCGGCATGCCCAAGAACAAGGCCCTGATAAAATTTATGGGTGAGCCGGGGGTGAAGCAGTTTCTCTTGAGAACAGAATCACATTATATGCAGGATAATTACAAGGAGATGCCTAAGGTAGATGCCGAGCTCTATTTTGTGATTGAAGAAAAAAATAATAATTGCGAGCTCACCGATAAAGGGTTGGAGGCCATCACCTCCTCCGGTGAAGACAAGCAGTTTTTCGTATTGCCGGATGTAGGAAGCATCATCGCCGAAATAGAGAAGTCGGAGGCCACCCATGATGAGAAGCTGCATAAAAAAGAGGAAGCGCTGCTGCAATTCTCACAGAAAAGCGAACGCATCCATACGATCAACCAATTGCTCAAAGCCTATAATATGTTTGAGCGTGATGTGGAATATATCATCGATGACGGGAAAATAAAAATCGTGGATGAGCAAACAGGCCGGGTGCTCGATGGGCGCCGATACAGCGATGGATTGCACCAGGCTATTGAAGCGAAAGAGAATGTGAAGGTGGAGGATGCAACACAAACATTTGCAACCATCACCCTCCAAAATTATTTCAGGATGTACCATAAGCTGGCAGGGATGACAGGAACTGCGGAAACGGAAGCCAGCGAATTATGGGAGATCTATAAGCTCGATGTGGTGGTGATTCCAACCAATAAGCCCACTTCCCGTGCCGATAAAAATGATAAAGTATATAAGACCCGCCGCGCCAAATTCAAGGCGGTGATAGAGGAGATCGAACGCTTGCGTAATGAAGGCCGCCCTATTCTCGTGGGTACCACCAGCGTGGAGATCAGCGAGCAGCTTAGCCGTATGCTGCAAATTAAGAAGGTGCCGCATAATGTGCTCAACGCCAAGCAGCACCAGCGCGAGGCAGAGATCGTGCAGATGGCAGGGCAGAAAGGACAGGTGACCATCGCCACGAATATGGCCGGAAGGGGCACGGATATAAAGCTTACTGAAGATACCAAAGGCTCTGGCGGACTCGCTATCATAGGCACCGAAAGGCATGAAAGTCGTCGCGTGGACAGGCAGCTCCGTGGACGATCAGGCAGGCAAGGCGACCCGGGCACCTCACAGTTTTTTGTGAGCCTGGAAGATGACCTGATGCGTTTGTTTGGCAGCGACAGGATGAGCCGTGTAATGGATCGTTTTAATATCCCGGAAGATGAGGTGATAGAGAACACCATCATCACCCGCCAGATCGAAGGCTCGCAGAAGAAAGTAGAACAGAATAATTTTGGTTCACGTAAACATCTGCTCGAGTACGATGATGTGATGAACAACCAGCGTAACGTGGTTTATACCAAACGCAAGAATGCCTTATTCGGCGATAAGCTCGCGATTGATATCGTAGAGAGCATCTATACTTTTTGCAAGGATATGGTGGAAGAATATAAGCCTGCCAATAATTTTGATGGTTTGGAAATGGAATTGCTAACGCTGATCGCCACCGAACCAAATTTTGATGCAGCCTATTTCGCCAATAACAAAACGGAGACGATCACCGAGAAATTATTCGATCATCTGAGCGAAGTATATAAAAAACATTCTGAGAATATTTCGGTCCAAAGTTTTCCTATCATAAAACAAGTGTATGAAGACCGTGGGCAGCAATACGAAAATATCTTAGTTCCCTTTACTGATGGAACAAAAAGTGTAAATGTAATTGCGCCCCTTAAAAAATCATATGAAGGCAAAGGCAAAGAAGTATTCCTAAGCTTTGAGAAGATGGTGATGTTGAGTTTTATTGATGATGCCTGGAAAGAGCATCTGCGTGACCTCGATGATTTAAAGCAGGCTGTGCGTAATGCGCATTTGGAGCAGAAAGACCCCTTACTTATTTATAAACTTGAATCATTCCAGCTCTTCAACCTGATGATGGCCAAGATCAATAAGAATGTATTACCGATGTTGTTCCGGGGCCATATAGAAAGCAGCAACGAGCCCCAGGTAAGCAATGCCCCGGCACGCCGCAGCAGCAACCTGAATAAGTTAAAAACCTCACGCGAAAGCGATATCCCTCAATTACAAAACCCGCAGGATGTAAATCCCACCGGTGTCGAAGCAGAGAAGATCGCTCCAATAAAAGTGGGACCCAAAGTAGGAAGGAATGATCCTTGTCCATGTGGGAGTGGGAAGAAATTTAAGAATTGTCACGGGAAGGAGGAGTAATAAAGTAAATCAAAGAATACTTGAATAATACCCATGAGTTGAATCTTCCTTTCTTCCATTGGGTAAACCTTAGTAACTGAATCATCCACCCTACAAAACCTTATTATCTGATTTCATTAAAGGAATTTTCAATAAGGTAATAAGGTTTTTTTATTATGTATTCCGGGTTACTAAGGTAATAAGGTTGTAAGGGTTATCATCGCACGATTCTCGTCTTTAAACACTTCCTCCTCCATCATCACGAAGCGAACAATATTT
This sequence comes from Bacteroidia bacterium, assembly GCA_038219845.1. Classification (GTDB taxonomy): domain Bacteria; phylum Bacteroidota; class Bacteroidia; order UKL13-3; family UKL13-3; genus CAINMV01. The sequence goes on along the minus strand of JBBRJE010000008.1, from coordinate 19,257 downwards.
TTTGTTTCTCATTTCATTTTACTTTTTCTTGTCGGGATAAAGAGATTGGATTTGTTTGACCGAAGCAGAAACCAATTTTTTTAATACGTCTGTATTTATGTCGGCAAGTTTTTTTACATAAACACATACCTCGCCTGTTTTATGTTTTCCGAAACTTTGCAGTAATTCATCCCTCTTTTCAAAGTTTTCACAAAAGTAAAATACAATTGCAGTTGACCTTGGTGAAAAAGCGGCAAGAGGCATATCGCCTTCGTGTCCGCTCTCATATTTATAATGGTAATTTCCGAAACCAACAATACTTGGTCCCCACATTTTCGGCTCAAACCCAGTTTGTTTTTTTATAAGTTCAATAATTCGAAAACTGTCATCGCGTTTCGCTTCATCAGCAACTGCATTGATAAATTCATCAATACTTTTTAAAGTTTCGGTAGTTTTAATTTTAGCCATTTCATTAAATTATTATTACTACTGGTCAAAGTTAATTTATTGCTGTCAGTTTCATTTAGCAAGGTCCACAATAATGGCAGATAACTCCCGGGGCTTGGTTGGCGATGATTTTTATTGGGGGTTTCGAAAGCAAATTTAGTTAAAGCATTCAATCCCAAAATAAAAAATATTGCTCAGACCTTTGTATCGCGTGTATTTTATTGTTCAAAGAAGAAGTCTTCATCTAATTGCTTTATCTCGTAAATAGTTTTTATTTGAATTCCTATATTAAATTCGTACATTAGGTCAACTAATTTTTTGCCATCAATCAAAATAATTTTATGATGTGCATCTTTAGCTTTCTGCTCCGCCCCTTTGTCAAATTCAGATGTAGTTACAAAAACACCTTTATTTGTATCACCGCTCATCGCACCAATAAAATTTCGTATGTCTTTCTCTCTTACTTTGTTCTCTGTAAAACGTTTCGCTTGAATATAAATTTTGTCTAACCCTAATTTATCTTCATTAATAATTCCGTCTATTCCTCCGTCAGATGATTTACTAGTTTCAATAAAATCACCATAACCCATTCTTTGAAGAAGTTTTAGAATTACTTTTTCAAAATAGTACGGATCAATAATCTTTAATTTTTGTAACAAATCATTTTTAACTTCATTTTCAATTTGATTAAAACCTTCATCAATTAGGTCTTGTGGCGAAGATGTTTTCAACTCATTTGTTAATACCCTTACGTTTGAGTTTTTAGAATTTTCTACTTGATAAAATTCAAAAATGGATTTACCTTCTACGACACCTTTTCTACTCAATTTATTTTTCTGTTGTAATCCTTTTTGAGTAATTTTCACAAAAGCTCTTTCAGGATATTCTATATATCCACCTTTTTTTAAATAAGATTTACCCCAATTAATTCTATTGTTTATTAGCAAATCACCTGACTTTGTTTTTTCTTTTAATTGATCTGGACTTAAATCTTTAAAGTATTTTTCAATTACATTTTGACAAAGTTGTCTTCCAGGAATTGTTTCCCCATTACTTAAAATGTTTAAAATTGGGTTAAATGTTTCATCAAACTTTGGTGTTTCCATTCAATTGGTTTTTTATTTTTATATTACAGCTAACAGTTAAACATCCTCAATTATTTACAATAAACTTGCGGATATAAAGTGGCAATTTACCGGATTTTCGTAGGTATCACAAAAATATTCCTTAATTCATTTTAGATCCAATTTGTCGAACGGGGTTACAATTTTACTGATATGCTTCTTGCTTACATGGGTATAATTGGTCGTTGTTTGTAAACAAATATACGCCAATAATTCTTTCCTACTATGGTGATCGTTCCCCTCTTCCAATAACGGGTGGCAAATGAATGTCGCAAAGCATGAACTTTAATTTTCCGGATTATAAAATTTATCCCTCATCATATACAAACATTATATCAAAATCAAAAGTTGGAACTGAACACAAAAGTTCCACCTCTATTTTTATAGGATACTCATTAAAATTTGGAGCTTTATCCAACACGCTTAAAGGAATATTAAATGGCTTCCTAAAATTAATTTTAGGTTTAAAGTGGAATAAACTAATCTCTGAATGTAAATAATACGGAGGGGAACTGAAAGAACCTCCCCGACTATTGTGGCCGGTAATTTTGTAATGAAGCCCCTGTTCGAGGAGTTTCTTCGACCACTCATCAGGCGTTTCCCATTTGAATAAGGGATGAAGAATAATCTCCTTAATTTCGACAAATGCACCGGGTCGTGATAATAGGAACTCCTTTTTCCGATTTGCACTTGTAAGTTGAAACATTAAGTCAGTTTTTAAAGGGTTTGAATTTTCTACCAAATAATTTGTTCCTGCCCCGACACCATATTTAAGAAGCAATTTATTTTCAACCATCGTGGTAAGCATTTTTTTTACCGTTGACAACGGGATATTTAATTTTTTCGCAATTTCACCGGATTTACTTCCTGGCCGATTTTCAATAAAAGCTAATATGTTTTTTTCCCTTGGAGATAAGAGTGGATTTGAATTGGCTTTTGTATTTAGCTTATTCATTAAATGATCCTGTATATTTAACATGCAATCTAAAAAGAAAATAACCCATTCATCCACGCTCTCGCCTGGTCTTTGTTTCTGGGTTTGCATTAAAACCTGATAATATTCTGCCTTCCTGTTTTCAATTTCATGTTCAAAACTTACATACTGAATCCAGGTGTAACCATGTTTTAATAAAAGTAAGGTTCCCAATAATCTGCTTAATCTCCCATTTCCATCCTGAAATGGGTGGATGCTTAGAAAATCATAAATAAATAAAGCTGACTTTATTATAGGTAGCGTTTCTTTATCTGAGTGATACCAGGCAAACAATTGTATCATCGCCTCCTCTGTCGGAAATCCGGGTTCGGTTGTTTTAAAAACAGTACGTTTTGAACCATCAGCAAGGGTTGCTTCCACAGTATTGCTACTCTGCTTATAATCTCCCCTATGCCATGCATCCTTTTCAGAATGACGCAATAAAATTTTGTGCAAATTTTTCAGACTTCCCTCCGAAATTTCTATGTCTTTGTTTGACTCCCCTATGGTGTCAAGTGCCTCGAAATATCCTGCAACTTCTTGTTCGTCTCTTTCCTCCAACTTGGAAGTTTTCAGGTTTTCTATTAATACTTCTACCTCCGCATCAGTCATTTTTGAGCCTTCAATACGTGTAGAGGCCCCAACACTATGCACTGTTGCAATGGCTTTAAGTTGTTTTAGCGTTTGTCCTTCTCTTTTTTCTATCTGCGACCAGGCAGCATCAAATCGGTCAACCCTACTAATTTCGTTCATTAGTTTCATTGTCAATTTTAAGGAGAAAGTATGTATATTCTGCGGCACTTGGTTCGTTATGGTTCGCAAATATACGGTAAATTATTCGAAAATTTAGAAAACGGATCGGAATGATTCGGAAAATATTCGATAAATTGTTCGAAAAACTACTGGAAAATAGATCAATATATTCGATAAATATGTGAATTACCCTACTTGTACTTCATTAGCTCTTGTATTATTTCCAATGAAATCACAGGATAATAATCACTGTAACGGAACGGAGAATTAACCCAGTGATTATAAAACAGGTTTCCCCTGACCCTTCAGTGAATCCCCGTCAAACGCAACAATATTTTTCCTGTTTTAGTTTCTTGATTAAAGATTCGGCTGCGGCGTATAACGCAGATAAGGCTTTACCACCTTCACGCCTTTCGGAAATTTCTTTATGGCATCCTCTGTGCTTACGGCAGGTATCACAATCACATCCTCTCCTGCTTCCCAATTCGCTGGAGTAGCTACGCTATAATTTGCCGTAAGCTGAAGCGAATCAATGACACGTAATACTTCATTAAAATTTCTTCCGGTGGAAGCAGGATACGTAATCATCAGCTTCACCTTTTTATCCGGCCCGATAATAAAAAGAGATCTGACCGTAAAGTTCTCTGAAGCATTGGGATGAATCATATCATAGGCAGCGGAAATACTTTTATTTTCATCGGCGATGATTGGAAAATTCACAGTAACATTTTGTGTTTCATTGATATCATTAATCCAGCCGGAATGCCTTTCAAGGGCGTCCACGCTTAAGGCCATCACTTTCACTCCACGCTTGTCAAATTCATCTTTGAGAGATGCAGTTTTGCCTAATTCTGTAGTACACACCGGTGTATAATCGGCAGGATGAGAAAAGAGAACGCCCCAGCCATTACCTAAATATTCATGGAAGTCTATTTCGCCGGCGGTGCTTTGTGCTTTGAAATTTGGAGCGATATCGCCTAATCGTAAACTCATATTAAATTTGTTTTAGGATACGAATATATTAATTTCATGGAATAATAATATGGCTTTCGTTTTTTGAAAAAACTGGGATAATATAAAAGAAAGACAGTACTTCAGGAATTTCCTGCTTAATCCAGCATTACCGAGGTATCAGGCATCTCCTGCAGAAACCGTTCACTGATTTCCTGCTTGTACTTCTCTGTAAAAGCATTATTCACCAAAATTAATTCTTTAAGATTTTTTAGTTGGAAGATCTCCGCGGGTAAGGATTTTAATTTACATCCTGCAAAACTTAATTCTTTCAAATTCGTCAGATTACCGATTTCTTTAGGAATAGTAGTGAATGGATGATCGCTAAGATATAATATCTCCAGATTAATCAATTTCCCTATAGCTACGGGTATGCTATCAAGTGTAATTCCTTGTATGGCTGAATTGATTTTTAAGGTTTTAACATCTTCAGGTTTTTTCAATGCCTCCACCATCGAATTGCAATCGATACACTGGCTAAAACAATTAAACGTAGAAACGACAAATAAGATTAATAAGATTTTTTTCATGAATGCAGTTATGCGATTAAAATAACCAAGGCAAATTAAATCAATTTTCCTCGACAAATGTTAAGTTTAGAGATAAGGATAAGGTTGAGGTTGAGGTTGAGGATAGTGCCTCCCGGATATTATATTCCGATTATTCTTCATTGTCTATTCTCAATTATCCATTCTCAATTCTCAATTCTCAATTCTCCATTCTCAATTATCCATTCTCAATTAAAATTCCCTATCTTCGCCATTCTAAAAAAAATCATCATGGGCAAAGGAGACATAAAAACCAAACGCGGTAAAATTATCAATGGTAGCTTCGGTGTAAGCCGTCCGCATAAAACGGTGAAAGCTGTAAAGGAAGTGGTGGCTGAAGCAAAACCTAAAAAAACGGCTAAGAAAGGCTAACCGTTTTGATTAGAAATAGCAAGGCTTTACTACAACCGTAGTAAAGTCTTTTTTATTTTTATCTTACTTTATAATGTACCGATGGTTACCGCTACCATAATCATAATCCTTATCGCCTATCGTTCGTACCTGTATTACAAGAAACGAAACGATAGGAAAACGCTGATCGAAAATCAGAAGAGCTACCTGTTTGAATTTTATCCACGGCATTTCCGTTATTTTGAATTATTGAATGCCGCTGAAAAAGAAGAATTTGTCATCCGTTCAATTTTTATTCGGAAGAATCTGGAATTTTATTCCCGCGAGGATCTGCTGATCTCTGAGAATATAAAGATCCTGATCAGCGCCGCATTTACCCAGATCACCTTCGGGTTTGATGATTTCCTGCTCGAGCGTTTCAATAAAATATTCTTGCATCCTTCTATTTTTTATTCCCGCTGGGTCGACCGCGACGTTAAAGGGCTGACCTTTGCCAATGGCCGTATCCATTGGTCCTGGGATGATTTTGTAAAGGGATACATGTTTCATGATGATAAGATCAACCTGGCCCTTCATGAGCTGGCGCATGCCCTTCAAATTGAATGCTTCGAAAATGAAGCCGTCGACAGCCCTGAGTACAATGCCTGGCTTCTAATCGCGGAACAGGAATTACAGCGTATGCGGGCCCATCCTGAAGCAGCGTACCTACGACCCTATGCGGCTACTAATTTGCATGAGTTTTTTGCGGTCTGCGTTGAGAATTTTTTCGAATCCTCCATTTCATTCCGTGATAATTTAGGATCGCTCTATAAAGCCACCGCCCTGGTATTACACCAGGATATGGCGGCCCGGATGGAGAAAGAAGTTCTAAGCACGGCTTAACCTGCTGATCAGGGCTTCCTGTTCCGGGAAAGCTAAAATTAATTTATTCCGGTCGGCCATCTCCAGATCCCTGAAATCAAAGCCTGGCGCCACGCTGCAGCCCATCAGCGAATAATCACCGGCCGTTTCCGAAGCGAACCAATCTCCGCCGTTAACCATGCCCTGGAACTTTTCACCCGAATCAATATCCTTCCCCAGACTTATTTTTGAATAACCTCCCTGCCGGTGCAATACATGAATGATGCAGGTGGCACCCTCATGATAATACCATAATTCATCGCTTCGAATGCGGTGGAAGGCAGAAAAATTCCCGGCAGTGATTAGAAAATAGATGCTAGTTAATAAACTCCGGCTGTCTTCGAAATCGGGGCTATGAAGCAGTTCCCCGCTACGGTATACTTCTTTATAATAGCCCCCTTCCGGATGCGGCAGGAGCTCCAGCTGTTTAATAAGTGCTACAGTACGCGGTATCATCATGCAATGATAGAACAAATAATGTTTGGGAAATAACTGCATAAAATATTTCTTTCTTATCTTCGTTGCTATATAGATGCCAAAATATTTTTTATCTTTTCTCTTCGCCGGGCTTATCGTTTTTAGTTGCCGCAAGCATGATATAAATAAAGATACTTCGGCACGGCTGAACTTCTCCACCGACTCTATCGCTTTCGATACCGTCTTCAGCCGATTCGACACCAATAACGCACCTTTGTCGACAACAAAAATCCTTAAAGTATTTAATCCTTACAATAGCATCGTTTATACCGATATACGACTGGCGGGAGGAAGTGCTTCCGTTTACAGGATCAATATCGATGGTGTTCCTGCCGATCATATCAGTCAATATAAAATCGGGCCCAAAGACAGCTTTTATTTATTCGTGCAGGTCACACCACGGATCGTGAATGCCGGCAATCCTTTATTCGTGGAAGATAGCATCCTGTTTATCACGAATAACAACGAACAAAAAATTCACCTTGTAGCATGGGGCCAGGACGCCCATTATTTAAAGGACAGCGTGATCGACTATGATGCGGTATGGAGCGATAAATCGAGGCCATATGTAATCTGGAATTTTATTTTTGTAGCGCCCGGCAAAAAGCTAACCATCGACCGTGGCGTGAAAGTATGCAGCCATGTGGGCTCACGCATTTATGTGCAGGGCACCCTTGAAATGCTGGGCACAGCCCTGGAACCCGTGGTGTTGCAGGGCGACAGGCTGGAACATAATTTGGATGATGTGCCAAATCAATGGTGGGGCGTGCGCTTTTTGCCAGGATCGAAAAATAATATTATCAATGATGCCATGATAAAAAATGGTGTGGTAGGTGTGGAGATAGACTCCGCCAGCGTAAATTCCAATCCCAATTTACGGATGAATAATACCATCATTCGAACGATGTCATCAAGCTGCATTGCTGCGTACAGTGCGAAAGTCACTTTCATTAATTGTGCTTTTTTTGATGCAGGCCAGCTTTGCATCTTCGCGCAATATGGGGGCAATTACAGCTTTACTTTTTGCACTATCGCCAACCCGCATTGCACTAACTTTCAAAGTAATTACCAGTCATTTTATTTAGGAAATGCAGATTATAATGTGACGGATACCGCAGGAAAAATAATCCAGGTCATCCCCAGCTTTTTAAAATATAGCCTGCTGAACACCATCATTTACGGGCAAAGCAGCAATGAGGAAGAATTTGCAATTTATAACGGTGGCAGGCCATTGAATGTAGATACGCAGATCATTGATCACTGCCTCATAAGAACAAAGCTTCAGGGCATAGACAATATAAACGGTAACCGCGTGAACCTGGATCCTAAGTTTAAAGATATGTGTAAATATAATTACCAGCTTGATACCTTATCTCCAGCCATTAAAAGCGGAATGAAAATACCGGGACTAAATTTTGATATTCTTGGTAATCCCAGGAAAGACCCCCCATGCATAGGTGCGTATGAAAGAAATTAAATACTAATTATGCGAATACCATCTTCATCCCGTCCTGTGAAGCCCCTTATACAGGGTTTCATCGTTTCCCTGTTATTCTTTATTGCTGAGGCCGCCAACGCCCAGGCAAAGGCTTACCCCGTAGCCGCTACCGCTATTACACCTGATACTTTATGCAATGGCTTTGCATTAGACAATAAGGAATCTGTGATAAAAATTGTAGGCAATACTGCCTGGCGAAAGGCCATCGTAAGGTCATCCGAATACCCGCGGCTTGTATTGCGTAATGCTTCAAATACAGAGCAATTGGAGCTCATACAGCATTACGGAAATAAAGATTATAATGTATCTGAGTTCCGGGTGAGCGCGGTGCTTAAAAATGATTCTAACCGTAGGTTTGTAAAAACTACCATCCCCGGTTTTGCATCCGGAAAAAATATTACCTTGGGTATGTCGAGCGCCCAGGTGCAAAAATTATGGGGAGCTAAAGGGCAGCTTTTGAGAAGCAATAATAAAAGTATCGTACAGTACCGCATCACCAGCGGAGCTTATATGAACACGCATTTTAAGAGCATGTACTACGCTACCTATACTTTTGTGGATGATAAGCTCACCACCTTTAGCTATGGATTTGATTTTGAATAAAGGAAGCAAACTGAAATGCGTTCCAATTTAGCCGATGGTGAGACACTGCTTAAGGCTGTCAGATAGTACCACATGGCGGCGGCGGCTGTATGATCTTTTTGATTGATGAGTAACCCCGGAAATAATTATAGATTTAAGTTTAAATCAATAGGCTTCTTCTTCAATAGGCTTCTTCATTCGTTTGAAAATAAAAAGTATCCCAACGGTAACCAATAGTCCTGCCAGGCCCCATAATACCGGCATATACTTCACTTCGAGGAAATAATTACACCAGCTATTGGTATCCTTAAAATAAAAAACTACTACCTCGATTGAATTATTTAAAAAATGGGCAAGGATCGTCACCCATAAATTACCGGTATAGTAAAATATATAGCCGAAAGCCATACCAATGGCCAGGCGTGGAATAAAGCCATTTAAATCGAAATGGGCCGCGCTGAATAAAGCAGCGGATATAAATATTCCCCAATGAATATTACGGGTCCAGTTGGAGAAGAATGGCTGTAATAATCCACGAAACATCAACTCCTCACCAAATGCAGCAATAAAACCCACAACGAAAATATTAGCTATCAGGTGCAGGATCGAAGGCATGAACATCATGCTGCTAATCATTTTTTCCTGGGCGCCCGACATCTTCTCTGCCCATAGCTGCCAGCTTTCAGGTAATGGGATACTCTGGTTCAGCTCGGATAAAAACGACAAGCCGAACAAAGCTGCAAAGGCGAAAACGAAAATGAGAACCGATTGGAAAAAAGAAAAGAACTTCTTCAACCTGAGCTCCTGGAAAACTGGCAGTTTATATATCGCCAGGTAAACCAAAACAGGAAACGTAAAGGTGCCCAGGTTATTAAACATCTGGAAAATACGCAGGTACATCGATTGATGCGCCTCCGGCCGGGGATAGAGTAAAATATTCCCGATGGTGTCGTTATCGTAATGATAGAATACCTTTCCCACCACGGTGCCAAAGAATAAGGAAATAAGATTTCCAATAAACACAAAACCAATAATTGATAATAACTGGGATATAAAAAACCAGGCCCGCTTCCAATCTATTTCCATTTGTAAAACTCTTATGTAAATTGCAGGCGAAAATAAGGATTAGTAGTTAGTTGTCGGTAATTTGTAGTTAGTGTATACCATGAAATTATATACCATAAATACGGGTCATTTTAAATTAGATGGCGGAGCCATGTTTGGCGTTGTGCCCAAGTCGATATGGAATAATCTTAACCCTGCAGATGAGAATAATATGTGCAGCTGGGCCATGCGTTGTTTGCTTGTGGAAGACGGTGACAGGCTGATTTTAATTGATAATGGGATGGGCACCAAGCAGGATGCGAAATTTTTATCGTACTATTTTCTTCATGGCAATGATACCCTGCAAAAATCACTGGCTGAGTATGGATTTAAGATGGGGGATATTACCGATATGCTTTTAACGCATCTTCATTTCGATCATTGTGGCGGGAGCATCCAATGGAACACAGACAGAACCGGCTTTGAAACTGCTTTTAAAAATGCAAATTATTATGTTCATCAGGACCACTGGAACGAGGCGCTGCATCCTAATGTAAGAGAGAAGGCCTCGTTCCTCAAAGAGAATATCCTGCCCATTCAAGAATCCGGTCAGCTAAATTTGTTTGACGATAATACGATCATTCATCCTGCCATCTCGCTTATAAAAGTAATGGGACATACCAATAGCATGGTCATTCCTCAAATAAAAATTGGGGAAAGAACAGTGGCCTTCCTGGCCGACCTGATTCCTTCCGCAGGTCATATTCCGCCGAATTATGTGATGGGTTATGATGTACGACCCTTAGATACCATGCGTGAGCGAACGGAGTTTTTAAACCAGGCTGCAGCCAACAAAACAATTTTATTTTTTGAACACGATCCCGTGAATGAATGCGCTACTGTGGTGCAAACAGAGCGTGGTTTCAAGCAGGATAGGTTGTTTAAATTGGAAGAAGCATTCTAAAATAAATTCTGAATGCCTGACATTAAAACGATCCTGGATTCCCTGGAGCATGCGCCGGGTTTTGATCCTGCCCTTTTCCTGGAAGCCCATGCTTCGCCTTCGGTAAATTCATACCGTATCAACAGGAATAAAATAAACGCTCCGCCATTTAATGATTCTTTGCCGGTGCCCTGGTGTGACGATGGCTTTTATACTGCGTCGAGGCCCGCTTATGCGCAGCATCCCTACTGGCATGGTGGCGCTTTTTATGTGCAGGAAGCATCCAGCATGTTTCTTTCTCATGCATTGAAGCAGGTATTGGATTTCCAAAATAGTTTATGTATCCTGGATGCCTGTGCCGCTCCCGGAGGTAAAAGCATCCTTATCGCTTCCCTCTTGAATGAAGACAGTGTGCTGCTGAGTAATGAAGTGATCCGGTCACGGGTTAATGTATTACAGGAGAATATAATTAAATGGGGTAATACAAACAATATCATCAGCAGCAGTGATTCGGTGCAATTCAGTAAGCTGCCGCCATTATTTGACTGCATTGTGGTGGATGCCCCTTGCAGCGGCAGCGGCTTGTTCCGGAAAGATGCCAATGCCTTGAATGAATGGAGTGAAAATAATGTTCAGCTATGCAGCGAACGACAGCAACGTATTGTTAGCAATGTTTTACCGTCATTAAAAAATAACGGGATCCTGGTTTACAGCACCTGCTCCTATTCGGTGGAAGAGAATGAGCTGATGGTAGACTGGCTATGCAGAGAGCACGACCTGGAAACAATTGCTATTAAGGTTCCACCCGATTGGAACATTTTAAATTCACAAATGGGTTGTTACCGCTTTTATCCTTATATGGTGCAGGGAGAAGGATTCTTTATTGCGCTGCTTCGCAAGAAAAGTAAGGTGGAGGACAAAAGCCCAGGGATTACGCTTACACTCAAAAAAATAAAGCCGCAGGATGAATTTGCGAGGTATTTAAAAACGGGCGTTGACTTTTTTATTCATAACGAAAATATTTTTGCCGCTACACAGAAAATTCTTAACCTCACCGAAGTATTGCGGCAGTTTAAAATAAATCTTATTCAATGCGGTGTTGAGGCCGGTCAGCTGAAGGGTGATAAATTTATCCCGGCGCATTCCTTGGCGCTCAATGAGGCTTTGAACCAGGGTGTGGAAGCAATTATAATCGATGAGGCCATAGCAATGCAATACCTTAGAAAGCAAACCATACATATTGATTCAGGAATAGGTTACAAGGTGCTGAAGTATGAAGGCGTAAATTTAGGGTGGGTGAACGTGCTTCAAAACCGTATCAATAATATGTATCCTACACATTGGAGATTGATGCGGTGAAAACCGATACACGGAAATTCAATTAACCAGTTTTAGTTTTATTCCGGTAGATCACGATACAGTTCGTTGACATAAGTTTTCTGTCCTTCCTTATAGAGATTAATACAATTAAAATTAATAAGAATTCCCTTGGGTGCTTCAAGGAGCTTCATATAGGTTAGCAGTTGAGCTTCATAAATTGGAGCTACAGTACCCACAGCTTTAATTTCAAGAACCAAACAGTCATTCACAACAAAATCGCAACGTAAATCTAGGTTTAATGCTACCTCTTTATATTTAAAGGGTATAATTAACTCGGATTGAAAGCGAATATTTCTATGTTGCAATTCAAGGCATAAACATTTGTGGTAAATACTTTCAAGCAGGCCTGGACCAAGTTCTTTATGTACTTCGATGGCTGCACCAACAACCTGATAAGTGAGTTCCTTTAAATAAATTTTGGAGATGTTATTTTTCATAAATAAATTTTTTATCTCACAAATATAAATTTATTTTTTTAATGCAAAATACAATAACCACATAAGGCATTTAAGGGACATAAGAATACAAAGTTGATTACCCATAAGTACACCTAAGAATGCAAATTGTGATAGATGTATTCTATGTGTACTTATATGCCTTATGTGGTTGTATTAAATCCTTCGCGTTAGCCGAAACAATTTATTTTTTTAATGCAAATACAATAACCACATAAGGCATTTAAGGGACATAAGAATACAAAGTTGATTACGCATAAGTACACCTAAGAATGCAAATTGTTATAGATGTATTCTATGTGTACTTATATGCCTTATGTGGTTGTATTAAATCCTTCGCGTTAGCCGAAACAATTTATTTTTTTAATGCAAATACAATAACCACATAAGGCATATAAGAATGTAAAGTTGTGGAACTGTATTCCTATGTGTCCTTATATGCCTTATGTGGTTGCATTAGATGTCTTATGTGGTTAAAAGAAACTTTGAGCTTATTCCCTCACAAACTTCACGACTTCATTTCCCAGCCTGATAAAATAAACACCGGATGAAAGCGAGGAAATATTCACGACCGTTTCTTTCTCTCCTACTCCCCCTTCCATTATTTTTTGTCCCAGCAAATTTATAATTTCAAAAGTATTGGTTCTTGCTCCATCGTAATTTGTAATCCGGAAAGAGGAATTACCGGGGTTCGGAAACACCCGAAGCTTACCCGTACTCACTTCCCTTCGCCCACTAATACCAATTGCTCCTGCTGTGTCATTTTCATAGGCCCCGATATCCGGAGCGCTCCCTTTATAATTATCATTGAAACCATTTATCAAAATGCCTTTATCCACCAAAGGGCTCGAATACTTTAAATGAAAATCAACATTAAGTATCTTGAAACCGGGGTTTATATTAACATCATTATTTACCGAAACATCTTTCCCTTGGCTCGTGGCCTTCAGGCCAGGGCCCAGTGCAGCACCAGTATTATAATTATTGCATACCGCTATTCCATTCGTGGGCTGCACAGTGGCTGCCATGCTATGCGTTTTATTATAATAGCAATCATAGGCGGAATTGAAAGAATAGGCTGTATCATCTTTCGGCCCGTCAAAAAACAGGGATGATAACCCTTCGGAATAAAAAATATTATTGCGACTGTATAATTTCTTCCAGGTGCTGTTCCATAAATACATGCAAAACCCGATGCTGTCGATACTATGAAAAGTATTATTCACGAAAAACATTTCCGGCGGATTCGATGTCACAGGAGCCGCATTCAGCTTCACTCCGGTGCCCCATATTTTTGATGATTGCACATTATTGCAATCCATAAAAAACACATCGTAATGATAATTTTTGCGTTCGATGATATGGTGAATATTATTTCTGAATATATAATTCGGTCCGCACGCCGCGGAGATAAAAGATAATCCCACAGAGCAATGGTCGATTTCATTATTCCATATTCGTGTATTTACGCTTCCTCCATCGGCGTTGATGCCATTATAACAATAAGTGACCCGGTTATTATAAATATCCGTTTCCGCAATCCCTTCATAGCCTGTTACCCTTTCTCCCACAAGGCCTCCGATGGATCCCTTGACGAAATTGTTTCTTACAATATTCCCTTTTTGTATGGTGTCATCCGGAAAGAGATGGATGGCCGAATATTCAAGGTATCGTCCATAGGTGCCCCTTTCTAAAATATTTTCATCGCGTGATTGTTTAAAAGCCCCATGCGACCATTCGCCTATACCATCGATAAAAGTGCAATGCTGAATGATATTATTATTGCTTCGATGTCCGAAGGTTAAAGGAATATTACAATATTCAAATTTGCAGCTGTCGATAATTACATTGCTTGCATTTTCAAAATCCACGGTAAACGATGGATAGCAGGTGGGGTTGCCAAATATATCTTTGGTGCACGATCCCTTTCCATAGTTTTTGAAAGTGATGCCTCTGATATAAACATAATTGTTTTTCCTATTGCCCTGCACCTGAAGGCAATAAAAATATCCTGAAAAAATAATATTCGAATTGTTAGGATTCTTATGGTCCAGGGTTTTGATATATGTTACATTGGCATTGCGGTAAAATCCGGAGAGGCCGAAATTAAGATTCGCAAGGCAAGGATAGCTTGGATCTATACTGCTAGGCGTGAGGCAACCATAAGGATAAAGCCTGGTGCTGTCCATCAGGCATAGCGAATTATATTCCAACCCGGGTTTTATTGTTGTATAATACAAATTCGAATCAGAACCGGATTTCGTCCAGGTGTATTGGGTATAATCGCCACCATCGAGAATGGGAATCTCATTGGGTGCAGCCATGATTACGATCGGAGAATTGACGCCGCAATCCTGCAATAAATTTAATTGCATATCACCAATTCTATAGGTTCCTCCTTTTAGGATCACCGTGGTGCCGCAGCTTAATCCGCCCGCCAATAATGTTTTTAAATTCCCGGGGCTTGCCTGGGTATATAGGTTACCTAAGCCTGCAGGGTTTACATATTTAATATTGGAAGTGGGGATTATTACTGGTTCCGGTTTGGTGTAGATGCTGTCTGTAACAAGATCCAAGCTGCCATCGCCCCATAAAATTTTTAAATGAAAAACGTATTTGGTGTTGGCTTCAAGATTAAAAAAGCTGCCTCTAAATTCATGCTTGCCAAAATTATTAATTTTTGAAGGAAGAAAGCCGGCTTGCAATGCAGATAAGCTTTTACCATAGCTCATAGTGCAGCTTGTTTGAAGGGTGTCTTTAAATAATGGAATAGGGATCCGATACCCAATACTATTGATCATTGGATAAAATTCCACGATCTGTGCATGCGTAAATAATGCAGTGAGCAACAGGAATAAAAATAAAATATATTTTTTCATATCATATAAATGTTTCTAAAGAAGTTGGAGAGGATTTTATTTCCATATCATCTTGTGATTGCAAGATACGCTAAACGGGAGAATTGTTTTTAGTTGGATTTTCGTTCGCTAAGCCGTTATGCAGGCAACGCATTTATATCAAAATGCAAGGAGCCGATAAATAGTTGCATCAATTTTACCGGGTATCTATGGCTATGAACATAACAAATGGGAACTCCGTCCTAAAATGGCAAATCAATGGGTGAATTCAATTCAACAAAAAACCCCGCCTGAATTAACAGATGGGGCTTGATTTATAAACGTAATTCGTAATTAAAAATTCGTAATTATTTCAATCCGAAAGCAGCCTTTACTTTTCCTACGTAGTCCAGCTTCTCCCAGGTAAATAATTCCACTTTCACTTTTTTCTCTTTGCCATCAGGCCCTTTGAATACTTTGGTCACCGTTTCATTCTTACGTCCCATATGGCCATAGGCGGCTGTTTCTGAATACATCGGGGTGCGTAATTTCAAACGCTGTTCGATAAAGTAAGGACGCATATCAAATATCTGTTCAACGATCTTCGCCACCTGGCCATCCGTTAGTTGCACCTTAGAAGTACCGTTGGTATTAATATAAATACCCATGGGCTGGGCTACGCCGATAGCGTAAGATACTTGTACCAAAACTTCGGAGCAAACGCCGGCAGCAACCAGGTTCTTGGCGATATGCCGTGTAGCGTAAGCCGCAGAACGGTCTACTTTTGATGGGTCTTTCCCGGAGAATGCTCCGCCACCATGTGCTCCTTTGCCCCCATAAGTGTCTACGATGATCTTACGGCCTGTTAAGCCGGTATCGCCATGGGGACCACCAATCACAAACTTACCCGTAGGATTGATATGGTATTTTATTTTATTATTGAAAAGATGAGCATATTTAGGATAGTTAACTTTAACGCGTGGGATTAAAATATTAACGATATCTTTTTTAATTTTCGCCAGCATTTTTTCTTCAATATCAAAATCATCATGTTGGGTCGATATCACGATCGCATCGATCCTAACCGGCGCATTCGCATCGCTGTATTCAATAGTCACCTGCGATTTTGCATCCGGGCGTAAATATTTTATCTGTTTATTTTCGCGTCGAAGGGCTGCCAGCTCTAATAATAAAGCATGGGCTAAATCCAATGCCAGTGGCATATAATTATCTGTTTCGTTTGTTGCATAGCCGAACATCATGCCTTGGTCGCCGGCCCCCTGCTCCTCTTTTTTCTTTTTATCTACACCCTGGTTGATATCGGCGGATTGCTCATGAATCGCAGACAAAATTCCGCAGGAATTGGCTTCGAACATATATTCGCTTTTGGTATAACCGATCTTACGGATCACCCCGCGGGTGATCTCCTGAACATCGAGGTATGATTTTGATTTTACCTCACCTGCCAGTATCACCTGGCCTGTGGTTACGAGTGTTTCGCAGGCTACTTTAGAATTCGGATCGAAAGCCAGGAAATTATCAATTAAAGCATCGCTGATTTGGTCGGCAACCTTATCCGGGTGCCCCTCCGATACTGACTCAGACGTAAATAGATATGACATTATACTATAAGTAGATTTAAAATTTGGCTGCGAAAATAAGCAATAATAAGTAAAAAGGAGAGTCGTTAGTGGGCAGTGTTTCGGTGGACAGTTAAATCCATGTCAAAAAATCAAAGAAAAGACCCCGGTAATTTAAATTGTACAATCAAAAATATAAATTGTTCTGTATTCACTGATTACTGACTACTGATCACTGTCGACTGATTACTGATTACTATCTACCGCATCTTAAACGTCTTGCCTTCTTCAGCGATATCTGCTCTTGGGAAAACATCTTTGGTTTCATCAAGCAATTCATCCAGGTTTTGGTAACGGGCGCTGAAATGACCGATAAGGAGCTTCCCTACTTTGGCGCGTGATGCGAGCTTGCCTGCTTGCAGGGCGGTGCTGTGAAAGGTGGTTTTTGCCCTGTCAACCATATCATGGGCAAAAGTTGCTTCATGGTAAAGCAAGTCATACCTTTCGATATGAGGAATCAATTCCTCATCGTAAATAGTATCGGTGATATAGGCGTATTTAAATGATTTACGCGGGTCGAAGGTAAGCTTGGCATTGGAAATTATTTTCCCATCCTTGCCTTTATAATCGCCGCCATTGCGGAGATTCTCAAAGTCTACCTGTGATAAATTCAATCGTTCTGCCTCCTGCTTATTGATCTTACGTCCGTAGGAACGTTCGAAGAAAAGAAAGCCTGCACAATTGATACGGTGTTTCAGTGGCAGCGACGAAACGGTGAAATCCCTTGTCTCGAGAATCTCCTTCGGCCCTTCAAACTGCAGCTTATGATAAATAACTTTGAATTTCAATTGCACATCACTCAGGCTGAACTGCAGGTTAATCAAAAATTCCAGCTCCTCAGGACAATAGATATCGAGGTCATCAATTCGTCCCTGAACGCTCATGGTGCAGAGCAATCCCGGCAAGCCCAGAAAATGATCGCCATGCATATGGCTGATAAATATGTATCGTATTTTGTTATGGCTGATCTTATACCGCAACATTTGATTTTGAGTTCCTTCCCCGCAGTCGATAAGAATGAAATCATTATTTATTTTCAGAACCTGCGCGCTGGGATGTCTGCGGGATGTGGGGGTAGATGAACTGTTTCCTAAGATGGTTAACTCAAAAGACATAATAATTGGTTTTCAAAAGTTATGGTCGCATTGAAAAAAAGAGGTGCAAATATAAATTATTTTTCTGCAGTACTTGTTTAAAATAGGGGGAATTATGCTTAAGTTCTAACGTTTGGTTATTTTTCGGGTAATAATACCGGAGGCAGAGCTCACGGTAAGGAGGTAATATCCTGGTTTAAAATCTTCTGTATCAATGGTGAATGCATTAACTCCCGGCTTACAGCTGCTTTCAGACAAATAAACTTCCTTTCCCAGGATATCGCGGATCGCGATAATTATTTTTTCCGTTTTAGCGGCGGTCACAGTGACCACAGTTTTTTGATTGAAAGGGTTAGGGGTGATCTGTTCGATTCCGAATGAATAATTCTGTGGTTGTGCTCCGCGGCTAAGCCCTACATTATTTTTCTTCACAGTATAATTCTGCGATGAATCGGTTACAGGAAATGAGATAGGTGATCCGCCAAGCATAAATTTTGCAGTCACAGAAACCACTAATCTTCTCGTGCCTGTATCAGAAGGTGTAGGAATGCCATTCACCTGCACGCAGCCTTTAAGCGGGTTGCCCCAGTATTTACAATTGGGCGCATTGCAGGTGGTAGTAAAGCTTGCCGGGAAGCCGGTGATCGATCTAATAATGATTGTATCAATATGTATCTGCTGCGGATTGCCAAAGATGGTGATTGTTGTATCGCTTGGAAACTGGAACGTGATGGTTTGGTTGTATACCGTGCCTACCTGTCCGTCGGGCAAGGGTTTTGGATAGAAGCCGGAATGGTTCAGGTTGGCATCGGGAGTGCATTGGGTGAATGCATGATAGGAAATGAGGAAGATGAAAAGAATAAGTATTAATTTTCTCATTGAAATGCAATTAAGTCACGAATTTAATCATTTTTTTTATTCCTCCAAGTCATCTTCCAGGTCTTCAAAATCGAAGTCTTCCTCGGTTAATACATTACGTTTAAGCTGGTCTAAAAATACCAGGTCCATGGCTTCGTCTTTGCTATGGCATATCTTGAGGCTGGCCAGCTTTTTGAACGATTCCTTTTTATCCAATATCAATACAAACATGCCTTTCAGCAATGCGGTGCTGAGCTGGATCATCTGGAACATCTCGGCGGCTTCGTCGCAAAAGAGCTTTACTTTTTTTGCATCAAGGATAATATCAGCTACCTGCTTATCATCGATCAGCGCCATAGCCTC
>JBBRJE010000007.1:0-25050 GCA_038219845.1 Bacteroidia bacterium | reverse complement strand
TGAGGGTGAGGTTGGGGGTGAGGTTGGGGGTGAGGGTGAGGTTGAGGGTGAGGTTAAGGAATCATATTAATTTGTATTCCCGTAACTTCGTTGCATTAATATGATCAGCCCAGTTCAATTCGGTATAAAAAAACTTGCTTCACTTTTTAAATCCAATACGTTTTCTTCTGTTTTTGTTTTGGTAGATGAAAACACCTCCAGGCATTGCCTTCCCTTGGTAAAAGATTTATTACCATCGCACCAGGTAATTAAAATCAAAAGCGGGGAAAAAAACAAAAACTTAAGAACCTGCGAATTAATCTGGTCGGCGCTGCTTACGAAGCATGCCGACAAAAATTCATTGCTTGTGAACCTGGGTGGCGGCGTGATCACGGATATGGGCGCCTTCTGCGCCTCATTGTATAAGCGCGGAATCGCTTTCATTCATGTTCCTACTTCGCTGCTGGCGATGGCGGATGCTTCCCTTGGCGGAAAAACAGGCGTCGATTTTTTATCCTCTAAAAATATGATTGGCAACTATGCCGGGGCTGAAATGGTTTGCATTGACGCCGCTTTTTTAAAAACACTCCCGCAAAAGCAAATGATCTCCGCTTCGGCCGAATTATTTAAACATGCCCTGCTGCAAAATTCACAAACTGTAAAAAAATTCCTCACGCATCCGTTTATTAATTTCACAGAAAAAGAAAAAGCAAATCTTATCAAAAAAGCTGTTCAATTCAAAGAATCCATCGTAACAGTCGACCCATTCGAAAAAAATTCCAGGATGCAGCTAAACCTGGGTCATACAATCGGGCATGCGTTGGAAAGCTATTTTCTTAATTCATCCAAGACATTGCTGCATGGTGAGGCCGTGGCTTTAGGGCTGGTAGCGGAAATATTTATCGCGCATACATTTTACCAATTGGATTACGATACATTTTTAAAAGTGATCTTCTGGTATGATTTAAATTTTATGAAGCCGGATCTGAATCAAATAAATTATAATACGATCGAACGCTTCATTCTCAACGATAAGAAAAATGAAAATCAGGAAATAAAAATGGTGATGCTGGAAAGTGCCGGACATTATTCGATGCAATCTATCAATCATTCACAGTTAAGGGAGGCATTGCAATTCCTTTCCGGTTTCTAAGCGATGAAAGTGATTCAATTACCCATAAGTAAAAGCATTGCCAACCGTTGCCTGGTGCTTACGGCATTGAGCGGTGAGAGGCCCGACTATTTGAACATAAATAAAGCATCAGCCGGATCGCAAAACATAGCGAATGATGTGCTTGTGATGCACAGGCTTTTGTTTTCAAATAATTCAAACGAATATGATGTGGAAGATGCCGGCACTGTATTTCGTTTTTTAACTTCCTATTTAGCTATTAAAGATGGAAATCATCGGATTTATGGAACACCAAAATTAAATTCACGGCCTATCCAATCGCTGGTAGATGCATTAATTATATTGGGAGCCGATATTACTTATGCCAATATTCAGGGACAGGCACCGCTTAAAATATCAGGCAAAAAAATTCCAGGGGGGGAAATACAAATCGATGCTTCTTTAAGCAGCCAGTTTGTAAGCTCCCTCATGCTTATCGCGCCCACCTTAGCCTCAGGATTGAAAATACATTTACAAAATGCGAGCTCCCTTCCCTATATAGCCCTCAGTAAAAAATGCCTCGAATATTTTGGGGTGGCTACTGTATTAGAAAAAGAAACCATCGCAATTCCGTACAGTCCGGAGATGGGCTTAAGGATAGCGAAATTTACAATAGAAAAAGATTGGAGCAGTGCCGCATTTTGGTATGCGTTATGCGCCGTTACCGGTAAAGCATTTTCTTTTCCGGATCTGAAAACAGAAAGCATCCAGGGGGATAAGGTATGTGCGGTGATATTTCAGCGAATCGGTGTTCAAACTACTGTTGATACCCATGGAATCAGGATCAACCGTAATGGATCGATTGAAAATAATTTAGAATTTCATTTACAGGATTGTCCTGATATTGCTCCTGCATTGATTGTGGCTTGTGGATTGAAAAAGCTGAATGCCCGCTTCTATGGATTATATACGCTTGCTTTCAAAGAATCGAGCCGGGTGGAAGCCTTACAAACAGAATTAAAAAAAATAGGGATTGAATTTACTAAGGAGGCTGAGCATTGGATCCTGATTCCCAAGCCGGAGCTAAATCTCCAGTCGCCCCTTGTGATGCATACGTATAACGACCATCGACTGGCCATGGCTTTCGCCTGCGTTAAAGCGATGAATAAAGATATTGAAATTGAAAATCCGGATTGTGTGAGGAAATCGTACCCGGGATTTTGGGAGGAATACGATCGGTGGGAAATTGAAAATTGAATTTAATTCGTAATTCAATTTCGTTTAGTATTTATTAATCAATGTCGTTTAGTTAAAGATAAGCGTTTACTTCCAGGACTGACAATCCGAAGGATTGAACAATAATAGCCGTAGGTGAAACCTACGGAAAATGATGACGGAATGTTTACAACCCCAACGTGGGTTGAACTTCATGAAGTTCAACCCACGTTGGGGTTGGTGCCCAATCTCCATCCTTCCGTAGGTTTCACCTACGGCTATTATTATTTAACTGCTTCGCAGTTGACATCCCATCACAGACCTTCCTTAACTAAACGACATTGATTTATTAATGTAAAATCGCGTCAGGTATCCGCTTCGCGGAAAGAAATGCAGTTTAACACGGAACACAGAGATTAAATACATCCCGCCACTTCGGGCGGGATGTATTTTAACTCCGCGTCCTCCGTGTTAAAACCAACCGCATAATGGTCCTAATCTTAACAAAACGACATTGAATTGTAATTCTTATCTTGCCTCACAAAGAATGAAGAAAATACTTTTTATCACATATTATTTCCCTCCAGCTAGTGGGGCTGGCGTACAACGGCCCATGAGCCTGGTAAAAAACTTATTGAAATATGGCATTGAACCCATTGTCATTACTGTTGATCCGGAAGTTGCCTCGTATGCGGGCACCGATGTTCAACTCTTAAAAGAAATACCATCCACCGTCAGGGTGTTCCGTACAGATACCAATGAACATTATAAATATTATAAAAGGCTGGTAACAAAAAATATCCCTACAGCAGGCTTTGCCAATGAGAGCCAGCCCGGATTTTTACAAAAGGCAGCCCGTTTCCTACGCGGTAATTTCTATTTTCCCGACCCACGCAAAGGATGGTTTAAATATGCTATGGCCCAGGCCGAAAAAATTATTAAAGAAGAGCAGATTGATATTGTGTTTACCACCAGCCCTCCACAATCCACGCACCTGATAGGCCTCGAATTAAAAAAGAAACTGGGCGTTCAATGGATCTGCGACCTCACCGATCCGTGGACTGATATCTATTATTTCAAGCAGCTTTATCATCTTCCATTTGCACTTGAAATTAATAAGCGCATGGAACTGCAGGTGCTCGAAAATGCTGACAAGCTGATCACCTGCAGCCATAATTTCAGGGAGTTGTTTCTAAAGAAATCTTCAAAAATAAGCGCTAAAAATTTTGAGATTTTGTACGTGGGTTATGACGCTGACCATTTTAAAAATTTAATTTCAGCACCTTCAGCCGATGAATTTGTAATCACGTATACCGGCACCATCGCCGACTCTTATAATCCAAAGGCATTCTTCAGAGCATTGAAAAGATTAATAACGGACGATAGTGTGAAATTGAA
Source organism: Bacteroidia bacterium (assembly GCA_038219845.1). Lineage (GTDB taxonomy): Bacteria > Bacteroidota > Bacteroidia > UKL13-3 > UKL13-3 > CAINMV01. Next base: position 21,347 of record JBBRJE010000007.1, on the reverse strand, counting down.
AATGCGTTTCGTTGGCATGGTATCCGAAGGAGTGCAAACCATGATCAGCGCTTGCGGAATAGATTCCATCACCGAATATACAGGTACTGTTTCTCATGATCAATCACTGGAATACCTGATGAAGAGCACCATTCTGCTTTTGATTGTACCACAAAATGAGAATAATGAAGGGATCATCCCGGGAAAAATATTTGAATATTTTGCCAGCAGGAAACCCATCATCGCTTTAGCTAATCCTAAAGGGGATGTTGCGGATTTAATTAATGAAAATAAATGGGGTAGAAGCTTTGCGCACGAAGAGGAAGAGGCAATGTACGCTTACCTGAAGGAATTATGGGAAGCCTGGAAACGCAATCCCAAGCTGGATTTGCCGGCTGCGGATTTAAGTAGGTTTGAAGCGGGATATCAGGCGGGGTTGCTGGCGGGGTTGGTGAATAATGAATAATGAATGACGAATAATAAAGGAGTGAAAGAATGAAGGAATGACCGAAGTTCAATTTACATTACAATTCACTTTTGTATTCTTTGTGGTTCCTGTATTTTGAAGGAATGACCGAAGTTCAATTTAGATTACAATTCACTTTTGTATTCTTTGTGCGCTATTCAACTTTTGTATTCTTTGTGGTTCCTGTATTTCACCACGTTTCCTTAACTAAACGAGAAAACGGAATTTTGAGAATTTAAATTATATTCTTTTTCAGTTCATCAAATCCTGAAGAACGCCATTTTATCTCATTAAATGAAAGGTGCCTTTGTAATTATAACGCTGGCGGTTATTGCCCGTGGCGCGCAGGTCGTAAACATAAACGCCTACTTCCATCGCTTGTCCGTTATAGGTGCCATCCCATCCTTTATTAATATCGTTGGTTTCGAAAAGCAGCTGACCCCAACGATCGTAGATTCTTAAAAGATAATCGATGGCGGACTTGCCGGTAAGGTTCTGGATAAAAATTCCCTGCGCGAAAAAGATATCATTCAATCCATCGCCGTTAGGGCTGAAAGCATTGGGTACATTCACTTTCGGAGGCAGGTTGACACAGGCCTCGTTGCTTACGCTCGTATCAGGAATCGCCTGCAGGTCTTCGATAGCCCTCACCCTGTAACAGAAGGCCGTATCGGTGCTACGGAGCTTGGTATCTATATAGCTGGTGTCGGTGTTGGGATTTATATTGATCACTTTAAACGCACCGGCAGCATAATCATAATATTCCACGAGGTAAGCCTGAATATTGTTCGACCAGTCGCCATAAGAATTCCAATTTAAATAAACTGTATAATCGATGCTTGTAACTTTAAGATTGATCGATCGGCCGATATTGGAAGCAGGCAAAAGATTACCGCAATAGTCGAGCATTCGTATGCGATAGGTATAACTATTATTTTGTACATCTACTTTGGTATCGATATAAGAATTGCCTTTGGACACAGCAATATTCTGGAATGTTCCTGAGGGATCCATCTTATCTACCAGGTACGATTTGCGGTTGATATTCACCAGGCCTGAAGTATCCCATTCCACGAGTATATTTTTATCATTGATCACGGTGGCACGTATCAGCTCAACGGGTACTTTAGGAATATAGAACGGGGGATGATTAAAATCTATATTGCTTCTTGAAACAAAATTCGTCGTCGCCTGTATCGCGTCAACATAATAATAATAATCCGAATCGCAGAGATTATAGTCGATGAAGGTCGTATCAATATCGGTGAGCTGTGCAACAAGCTTATAGGCTCCCGAATAGGTATTGCCACGGTATAGTTTATAAATAAAACTGGCAGGCGCCCATCCTTTATAGCCGGTCCAGGTAACAAGATTGCTGTTCTGCGACTGTGTTGTAGCGTCGAGATAAATGGTTTGATGGGTAGCGCTCAAAGCCGTACGGTAATTGCATTTGTCGATGGCATCCATATTAAAGGTATAAGGCTGCGTTTTTACATTGATGCCATTATTGTATAGATAAGATGTATCGGTAACCAGTGTAGATTTATAAAATGCATAGAAGGTATAGCCATTCGTGGCCCTGTATAATGTGTATTTCAGGAAATCAGGGGCGGAATTTTTGTTCCAAACAATTTTTATATCATTATCATTTACCACCGTCACATAATAAATTTGTGGCTGGGAAGGAGGCAGGCTATCATATACCAGGATCCTATTGGTGAGCACCAGCGAGTCTTCGCATAAGGCCGAATCCTGCACCCATAATTTCACCGTATACAGTCCGGGATTATCATAAATAAAAGGTGGCGGATCCTGCACATCGGAAGTATCGGATAAGGTGGTGGGCAAGCCAAAATCCCAATGGAAGCGGGTTGAGGGCGAGGTGAAGACCGATTGATTGGTGAATGAGATGGCGGCATGCGGGCATATCGCAGTATCCGATACTATAAACTTCGCCACCGGCTTTTGGAAGGCTGTGATATACCCTTTTTTCAATATTGTATCGGTACATCCAAATTGGTTGGTCACGATAAGCTTCACATCGTAAACGCCCGGGGCATAGGTATAGCTTGGATTTTGGGTTGTATCATCAATGAACCCGTCATTATTAAAATCCCATTTCCAGCGGGTGGCGGCAACAGAAGTATCGATGAAGTCCACCGTGAACGGAGCACAGTCGGCGCTATCGCTCACATAAAAATAAGCTTTGGGGTGAGAATAAACCACGATGCTGTCGGCGGGCTGGTAGATCTGGTAACAGGTACCCGAATTATCGGTAACAAATAAATAAGGTTTATATACAGAGTACAATACATTAGGGCTGGCCAGGGTATATACTTTATCACCGATATTAACGGAATCCACCGGACCAAAACCATAGCTGAAATAAAAGCGCGATACAAAGCGGCTGCTATCTGCAATATGCACCAGCAATGGCTCGCAGCCTTTATTATTCGACATGGTAAAATAAGGCACGGGCCCTATAATTTTTATATAATTAACTTTTGTCATCGTATCCACACAGCCAAAATTATTTTCTACCACCAGCCGCACGGTGAAAGTGGAGCGCCCATTTTTAATAGCGAACAGATGTGATATGGTTGTATCTGTGGATTTAAAAGACGGAGAGCCATCGCCAAAATCCCAGGTATATAATACTACATCGGAGGAGGAATGACTGTAAAATGTAACCAGCACCGGGCCGCATAAATTCACCGTATCCGTTGTGGAAAAATCCGCTGTTGGCTTGGTGATCACTAAAAACTGCTTCATGGTGTCCACACATCCATCCACAGATTTGGCGATTAAGAAAATGGGATGGTATCCCCGCTGGTTAAATACCACCTTGGGCGTAGTGCTTGTATCATAAGGAAGGAAGGTCATGGAGCCATCGGAGTACCATTTATAAGAAACAGGTTTCAGCTGTGAAGTGTTCACCACATATCCAGTATCATAGAGACAATAGACAGGATTGATTGTAAAGGAGGCTTGGGTGCCAATATATATCAGGATCTCATTAGATGAGCTAAAATACTGGCAGCCGGAGCTATTGATGAATTTACAATTAACGGCATAAACGCCATTTTGCGTGAAAGTGATTCCGGTGGATGAAGCTGTGGGGGCCGCTATATTAGAGCCTGTTACTGTGGCGCCATTGCTAACCGGGTTGCACGACCATTCATAAGTAACATTATTAGAAGCATTGGTATAATGAAAATTATAAATAATATTCGAATTAAAATTTATCGTGGAAGGAACACATCCCGTGGTGGTGGAAGACGTAACCCTGGCTTTTATCCCGCTCACATTAATATAATTGAGTTTGGTAATGCTATCGCTGCAATAGATGCCGTTTAAGGCTTTATATTTCACATGATAAATACCGGGTACATTAAATACTGTATAGAAAGTGACACCGGTGCCGTTGATGGTAATATTCGCGCTATCCTTATGCTGGATGCTCCAGGAATGTGCGATGGTACTTATTGCAGGCATTGTTGCCTGCTGAAAGGTAATTCCCGAACCTTCACAGATATTAGAATCCGAAACCGTGAAGTTGGCTATTGGATAACCGATGGTGATATAATTATTTTTTATTACCGTATCGCCACAACCAAGACTATTGAATATGATGAGCCTCACACCATAGGTACCCACCGTATCATATTTAACGATGGGATTATTTATTGTATCGTTGCCATTGGCAGAAAAATTCAGCGTGTGAATATCGTCGACCGAATAAAAAGTCCAGCGGTATCTCTTGGTGGATTTATTTGAAAAATTGGGGGTATTATCCGCAAAGAAAAGGCTCTGCCCCGGGCAGGCCGCCGTGGGAGAGGAATTAAAATCACCTACGGCCGTATCCACTACAAGGTAGTCGGTGGCGCGCAATGTATCACTGCAGCCATTGCTATTAGATACCACCAGGCGCACATCGAAACGTCCAAATTTCATGATTATAAAGGTTGGATTTTGTGCTGTAGAGGTAAACATCGGGGTCGTCTTATTCAAATCATAAACCACCCAGTTATAAGTATTGGTGCCCGTTGCCGGCAGGGTGCTGGTGCTGGTAAGCAATACCGTATCCGGGAAAGTGCAATTGATCCGGTCGAGGCTGGTAAAGGCTGCCAGGGGTGGCACGACAGTGAGATAGCCCAATAAAGTTTTGCTGGAAGCACATCCATTATATAAATAATTCAACTGTATATCATATGATCCCAGGTTGCTAAATTTGATATAAATAGTATCAGAATTGATATTGCCTTTGGTAATAGTAGCGGCCGAGGGCAAGACCCAGGTGAAAGTGCCTGGCAATGGCAGGCCTGCGGTATTATTCACCAGCCGCACGGCAGCCCCGCGACATACATTGGTGGTGCCGGCCTGGAAAGAAACGGTGATGGGGTTACCTACATTGATATACGCTGTTTTCTTAAGTGTATAGGTACATCCTAAATTGGTGGTGACGGTTAGCGTGACGTCGAAGCCGCCCTGGCTGGAATAGGTTACTGTAGGGCTGAGGGTGGAGCTCACCGGCGTGGAGCTTCCGGGCAAGAGCCAGGCATAGGAGGTGATATTTTGCGATACCAGCCCGCTGATATTTGGACTGAAATTGATACTGGCAGGGGTGCATCCGTTGGTGGTACTGGCGGTGAAATCAATGGTAGGCTTAGCCAGCACATTAATAGCAGAATCCACATTCACGAAAGCGGTGCATCCTATGGAATCGCGCATGGATAAGGCTACTGATTTGTATCCTGTGAGGTTAAAAAAATGTTTGATCACTTTCGGACCATTGGAGATATTTACGCCATCGATCAGCCAATCCCTGCTCATCGATTTCGGGGTGACGTCGGTAAAGGTGACCGTATCCCCGCCATTGCATAGCAAAGTTTTATCAATGCTGAATTGCGCTGTGGGCTTGGTTCCTACATATATATAGTTATTTTTCGTGACCACGCATATGGGTCCGCCGGCAGGGAGGAATACTTTAAGCCTTACGGTATGGAAGCCAGGGGTATTGAATATATTTATTTTGGATGAGTCGCTCGATGACTGGCTGGAATAGCCCGATCCAAAATCCCAGGCGAAATCCGAGCCCTGGGGAAAATTCTTCGCATCAAAATGGGTCACTACCGGAGCACAGCCAATGGTATCATCCCCTTTAAAAGTGATTCCCGCACATTGTGCGTGAAGCCCCTGGATGAGGAAGCAGGTAATGCAAAAGAAAAATAGTTTTTTTATCAAGGGAGGGGGTATTGTTTAATGTTTAGTCGTTAGTTGTTAGTGTTAGCAAATTACAATTTAATTTAAGGATTCATCATAAGCTTTGAATTACGCCATACGAAATACTCACTACGAAATACGATATACCATATACGACTCTGAAACTAAGTCTTAACAAAAATCAAAACCAGGGTCTTAACAATTAGTTTAATGTCTAAAATAAAAGATTGTTTTTTCACGTATAATAAATTCAATGCCAGCTTATGAGGCATCACCGTATGGATATAAAATTCCTCCGGCGATTGACCTTGTGTTGCTTCTGCCAAAAGCTCATTCTCATGACGGTATTTTATGGATGCATAATCCGTGATGCCGGGTTTCACTGAGAGCACTTTCTTTTGCTTCTCATTATACAAAGCCACGTACCTGGGCACCTCAGGACGGGGACCTACCAGGCTCATCTCACCACGCAGCACATTCACCAATTGGGGCAGCTCATCGATCTTAAACCTGCGTAAAATCCTTCCCAGCTTTGTGATCCTTTGGTCATTATTTCCAATGGTAATGTTAAGGCCCTGATCCGCATTTGTAACCATAGTACGAAATTTAATCAGGACAAAAGGGATACTGTTTAAACCAATCCGTTCCTGACGGTAATAGACCTCGCCACCCGAGAATAGTATAGCTATCGATACTATTGCAAATACCGGAGCGAGGACCAGAAGCCCTAGCAGTGAAAAAACAATGTCAAATATCCTTTTAGCCAATGAGCTCCTTTACCGATTTAGCAACAGCATCAATAACCATCTCCACATCTTCTTTCTTCAAATCATAATAAACGGGGAGGCTAATTTCCGTTTCATAGTTTTGCTTTGTCTGCGGGTAATCTGCTATATCATATCCCATCTTTTTATAAAAGCTCATCATCGGTATGGGAATGAAATGTACATTCACACTGATCCCCTTCTTAGTTATAGACGCAATAATGGCATCGCGTTGCATCTCTGTGACATTAAAAATCCGCAAAGGGAATAAATGGTAGGATGATTCCTTTCCATCCTCATTAAACACCGGCAGATGAGCCCAGGGGAAGGATTTGAAAGCTTGATTATATTGTTCACAGATGAGTTTCCTTTTGGGCAAGGTATCCGAATCATATCGTGCCAGCTCTACCAAGCCAATCGCGGATAATATATCGGGCATATTAAATTTATATCCAGCCTCCACGATATCATACCTCCAGTTGCCCGGTTCTGTTTTGGCGAGGGCATCTTTATTTTGCCCATGTAAAGTTTTGATGCAGAGTTCCTCATAAATTTTTTCGTTATCAAATCCATCCAGGTTCAGGCAGATGCATCCACCTTCCGCGGTGGTTAAATTTTTAACTGCATGAAAAGAGATCACCGAGACATCAGTCAAGGCACCTACCCTCTTCCCATCAAAACGCCCCCCGATAGAATGGGCCGAATCGCTTAAGACCAGGATCCTTCCGAGCTGCTTTTGGATTGCATTATCGGGATGGAACTGAACCCTTATATTTTGCTCCTTCACCAAGGCATTTATCTGTTGGTAATCACAGGGTAATCCTGCGAAATCTACCGGCATGATCACTTTTGTTTGGGAAGTGATCGCGGCCTTAATTTTAGCCGTATCAATATTGAAGTCTGAGGCATTCACATCCACGAATACCGGGGTAGCCCCGCAATGGATGATCACATTGGCGGTGGCGCTATAGGTATAGGCAGGCAGTATCACCTCATCTCCTTCTTTCACTCCAAACCAACGCAGCATGATCTCTAATCCTGCCGTTGCGGAATTAAGGCATAGCACACGCTTGCAACCGGTGTACGCTTGAAGTTCTTTCTCGAATCTTTTGGTGCGCGGACCGGTGGTGATCCATCCGGAATTTAATGTGTCAACAACGGCGTCTATTATTTTTTGATCTATATGTGGGGGGGAGAAAGGGAGCATGGGGGGAGAGTTTAAGAAATAAAACCTTTCGAGGATGGATTTAACGTTTGGGATTTTTGAATTGCTTATTCATGAAATTCATTCATTAAAACTTTGTTGACATTGTCAACCCATATTTGCAATCCATTGGTATTCCAATGTGAATCAGAGAAATGATATAATTGAAGTTTTGAATGGAGAAAATCTGAATATACATCCACTGTTTTAAATGTCCTTTCCGGACTAAACTGAATGCGTGCTATTAAATTATTGTATTCATAATTCTTATATCCCAAAATAGTTACAGGATTTGGAATCACGGAAATAAGAACTTGATTAAACCCCTGACTTTTATAAAACTCTATGTAATCTCTACAATTAATAATGCATTGGTGTAATTTTTCGGGTTGAATTGTCCTAAATGAACTGGAGTTTAAGTTCGTATCTATGGTTTCCTTTAAAAATAAGTAATGTCCATCATTGGAAATCGCCACGTTAGCAGATAATGTATTAAAATATTTGTAACTAATATCTGCTCTCCATTGTTTAAAAGTAGAAAATAATTCGTTATCGAATATTACAAATTCCAAATTTTCATTTATCTTTTTGTTGAAAAATAAATTTGATATACTATTGTGACTGGATTTCCCCTTATTACTCAATGGAAGATTTGAGAACACATATTTCATTTTAGTGTTATCAAGGAATCTGTTCACAAAGGCACGTTCTGACGTTTCTATTATAAGTATCTTTTCTTTTGATGAATCCAATTTATATTGGGTAGAGCCGCCACGCCAATCAGCAAAATATAAAGTATCCACATTTAAAAAATTAGAAGTATGAATTTTACCTGCCAAATAGCTATCGCCTAAAATATAAAGATCAATTCTTTTTTTCGCATTTTCCACCTTTTTAATTTGGTAATCCGGAAAAGGAATTTTGAATTTTGATAAATAACTGATCCCATACAAATCACCATATTTATATTTAATACTTGATAAGAGAAAATTATTACCTGAAAATTTTAAATCTGTAACTTCTTTCATCAAGTATTCATTAGTACAAATAATATACAAGGTTAGAACAAACAATAATAAAATACCTCCCAAACTCTTTTTCATAATCAGAACTGAAAATAAATAAATTGATTTTGATTAAAAACACCAAAGATAAAAGTACACAAGATTAACCCCAGGAATACAAAAATGAATTTGACATTACTTTTGGAATTTAGCTCAAAGAAATATTTTTCTTTAAAGATTAAGAAGATAATCAAAAAAAAAGAAAACGCAATTTCCAATTTATTCAATGGTGTAAGTAAGCTATCGCGAAAAGAAACCGAGAAAATTTTCAATATTATTTCCCAAGCCGATTTTACATTAACGGATCTAAAAAAAATCCATGCAAAGCTAATAAGTACAAAAGTTGTGATTACCTGAATATACTTATTGAGAATCCGTAGAAATTTCGATTTAACGGACGGGGGATTTATATGTTTATTTTTAATTATCGCAAAAATTAAATAGAATCCATGTAATGCTCCCCAGATAATAAATGTCCAGTTGGCTCCGTGCCAAAGACCACTGATTACAAATACCAAAAACAAATTAAAGCATAACTTTGGTAATGACACTCTATTTCCCCCTAATGGGATATATAAATAATCCTTAAACCATGTAGAAAGTGAAATATGCCAACGTTGCCAGAACTCGGATACATTTTTAGCCAAATATGGAGTACGGAAATTATTCATTAATTTAAAACCCATTACCCTGGCAGAGCCAATAGCTATATCAGAATAACCTGAGAAATCACAATATATTTGAAAACTGTAAAAAACTGTCGCTAATATTAATGATAACCCATTCTGTGAAGGAACATTCGTATAGGAATAATCTACAATCTGTGCTAAGCGGTCTGCAATCACTATTTTCTTAAAAAAACCCCAAGCCATCTGCAACAATCCTTTCTTAATTCTTTCAAAATCATATTTATGGTTGGTATAAAACTGATGAATTAAATTTTGCGGTCTTTCAATAGGCCCGGCAACAAGCTGCGGATAGAACATTACATATAAAGCATAAATACCAAAATGCCGCTCAGATTTCTGATTTCCCCGATACACTTCAATGGTATAACTCATGGCCTGGAAGGTATGGAAAGAAAGTCCGATAGGTAAAAGGATTGAAAGATATGGCAGCGGATTGGTCTTGTTTAGAATTCCAAAGATTTGGGAAATGTTGTTATTGATAAAATTATAATATTTAAAAACCATTAGAAAGCCAATATTTACACATAAACTCAAAATTAAAAACATTTTCCGACGTTTACCAGACGTTTTCTCAATCAGTATTCCTGCGAAATAATCTACTACAATAGTACATCCCAATATTAATATATAAATTGGAACAAAGGCCATATAAAAGTAAGAACTTGCAAATAGGAGAAGCATCCATCTATACTTATGCTTCAAATTAAAGTACGCTATTGATACTATAATAAAAAACAGAATAAATTGCAAAGAATTAAATAGCATTTTATTTAATCCATCTTTTCAGATGTTTCGCCTAATTAATATTGTAAGCTTTATCATTTTATGATTGGATGAATCAATACATCTATAAGTTTTAAAGCGCTTTCTTTAAATTGTAAATTCTTTCAATAATATCCACTACTTTCAGCCCTTCCAGGGCATTGGTAGTGATGGTATTGCGGCCTTTCAGGACATCCACCACATTTTCGATGATATAATGATGGTTGGCTGCTGAGCCTTTGTATTGGCCGTAATCATTGGGTGGATTGGTCGCTTTTAATTCGGGCATCTCATAATTTTTTATATGGCAATATTCTACTTTATCCATATACTGCCCTCCTACTTTCAGTGCACCTTTTTCGGCGATGATGGTCATACTGCTTTCCAGGTTCTTATCCCAAACGCTGGTGCTATAATTGAGGCATCCGATACCCCCGTTTATAAATTCGAAACTCACGATGCCTGAATCCTCAAAATCGGTGAGGGCCGCATGATTAAAATCGTTGAAACGTGACTGTATATTTTTTATATCACCGAAGACCCAATACATCAGGTCGATAAAATGAGAGAATTGGGTGAAGAGTGTTCCCCCATCGAGTTCTTTCTTACCATGCCAGGTGTCACCTTTATAGTAACGTTCATCCCGGTTCCAGTAACAATTTATTTGCACCATGAATATTTTACCCAGGACGTCACGGGTCACAATATCCTTAAGCCATTCACTGGGGGGACTGTACCTGTTTTGCATCACACAAAACACCTGTTTGTTTTTCGATAAGGCCTTGAAAATTATTTCTTCAGTGCTTGCTTTGGTAAGGCCCATGGGTTTTTCTATGACGATATGCATATTATTATCCAGGGCTTGTAAGGCTTGTGATGCATGAAGTCCATTTGGGGTAGCAATGTTAAGCACGTCGGCTTTGGTATTGGATTGAAGGAAGCTCTCAAGGGAAGAAAATACTGGTATCCCTGGATAAATTTCATTTAAGTTTTGATGAATGCTTTCATTATTTTCAATGAGTGCTACCAGCTCAGCTTCTTCATTGCGAAGGATCATCTCAGCATGACGTTTTCCTATATGCCCCAAGCCGATAATAGCAAATTTAATTAAACTCATATTTTTTAAGACCACAGAAATACAATTAAAAATAAATAAATACAGAATACAAGTTTAAGCCACATAAGGGACATAGGGAACATAAGGAATAAAAGAGTTGATTGCCAAGTTTTATAAATACAGAATACATATTAAAACCACATAAGGCATATAGAAAACATAAGGAATACAGGAGTCAATTGCCAAGCTTAATTCATAATCAAATTTGTACTTTTTGAAATATTGGAAATGCATTTGTATTATTATATATTCTATGTGCCTATGTGGTGACATTGCATTTTTGTATTCCTCATGTTCCCTATGTCCCTTATGTGGTAAATTTGTATTCCTGTATTCCTTATGTTCCCTATGTGCCTTATGTGGTAAATTTGTATTCCTGTATTCCTTATGTTTCTTATGTCCCTTATGTGGTAAATTTGTATTCCTGTATTCGTACTTATTTCCATTTCCCTATATTTTAAAAACTTGTATTCCCAAAAAAAACTTCATCGTAATACCTTGCAAAGCCAATCCCCCATTTAATTTCCTTTGGTATCAATTCCGTTTCCAAATCCAGTTCCTGCATCACCCCAATTAATGGTAAATTAATACCCAATCCAAGTGAAGCCATAGATGTTCCTTGTATTCGCGGGTTAATCTCCAATATCTTAAACTTTCCATCTTCTCCTTTCTTCACCTGTATCCCAATTGGACCATGAAGATTCATGCTATTAATTATCGCCATACAATAGTTTATTATTTCTTCATTGTACACAAACTCCCCCTTGATGCTTATCCCTTCCCGCATTTGTATTCGCCTACGCGGAAGAATAAGCTGTGCTTCACCATTTTTCACGATCGAATCAATGGTGTATTCTTCGCCAGGCAAATATTCTGTAACCAGTAATTCAGGAAAGGCCTGTGAGGATAAAATTTTCAAAGCCCTATCATAGCCAATATATGTTGAATTAGGCTTGTGATTGAACAATAAATCATATTCATTAATTTTATCAGAAACGATTCTAAACCCCCGGCTGCCGTTGCTCACTGAAGGCTTGAAACAGAATTCCTTGTCAGGGTAAGATAAATTTTTTGCCGCCTCTTTAAACTCCTCCACTGTATTCACCACAAAAAATTCAGGAACAGCAATATTGTTTTTCTGTAGGTGACGATAAAGCTTACTCTTATCATTCGCAAGCTGAAGGCTTTCATCATCACTCACAATAATTTTTATTCCCGCTTCAAGAAATTCCTTTTTATGCTTAGCAAATAAGAAGAGCTCTTTGGTAACCAAAGGAAAAATAATATCTATATTATGCTTAGAACAAATTCTTTTTATTTCTGAAATAAAATTCTCATCATTGGCTTTTGGTAACAATTCAAAAGTATCGTTCAAAAACCTCCCTGCGGCATATTCATCAGCATCAGCCACCACCAACTTAATATCCGCAGACTGTTGTATTGCCTTAATAATACCCGGCCCGCCCGGAGCACCCGCCCCGGTCATTAATACATTAATAAGCAAAGTGAATTTGAGATTTTTTAATTGTTCTTATTGATTTTCTTAATCATAATGAAACCTGCATTTAGCAATTAGTATCGCATTATCTTTAAACTGGTAAATCAATCTATGTTCACCATCAATTCGACGTGACCAGAAACCTTTATATTTATACTTTAATGGTTCAGGCTTTCCTAGCCATTAAATGGGTTACGCGAAATATCCTTTAATAACTCATTTATTTTGGTGAGAATTCTTTTATCTGTTTTTTGCCAATACAAATAATCTTCCTAAGATTCATCAACAAATATAAATTTCATAATTCATCTATATCCTTGGGAAACGATGATCCTTTTTTCAATTTTTCAATTGCTGAATCTAATCTCCTTTCATTTGCCTTAGAGGATAATTCATGAGTTGTTGCCCCTAATGAATTAAATTCTTCCAGTGACATAATCACCACACCATTATCTTTACCCCTATTAATTATTAAGGTTTCCAAATTTTGAGTTACCCGATCCAGAAATCTTTTAATATCCTTTCGAAAATCGGAAATTGTTGTAATTAGCATAGTATTGTACAAATTTTGGTACGGAATAAAGTACAAATATACGTACAAATTAAAGTTCCTATAAAACTTTCAAAGGATTCCATATAAAGGTCTAGATGACAACTGACGGCTCACAACTGTCGACTTTTAAATAATCTTCCGTATCACCTCAAAAGCCTCCGCATATTCATATCCGATCTGCACCCCTCTTGTTTTGGCCAATGCATAAATAAATTCCTTACTCATATAATCTCTTTTGGATTGCGATTTATATTCCTGAAGGGCTTCTGCCTTTTTAGCGATATACCTTTCTTCCAGCTTCACGAAACACTGGGTATTGAATGAAAGATTATTCCATATCAGCTCGTAACATAAAATATTCGTTTGCTTGAAAGCCCTTAATCCCTCTTCTGCTATGGTTTTATGATCCTGGTGCAAATCATTAAGAGAGGGCATCAAAACCAGATCAAAACTAATTTTTTTGCGTAATGTAATCAGCTCTTCCAGGATTTCCTGGCGTACATAATTAAGCTTGCGCACCTGGAAATCATAAACGATTAAATGGTCTTCATTAATGCCCAAAACCTTTGTGGCGGCCTTAACTTCCGTTTTTAATATATCCTGATCAAAACCAATAGGGACGCTTTCTTTCGCCGTTGAAAAGGCTGCATAATATACACTAGCACCCTCTTCAAGCAGCCTGGCAATAAACCCGCCGCAACCCAGCTCACCGTCATCTGTATGGGGGGCGAGGATGAGAACATTTTTGTAGTTGGACATAAATTATTTTTTAAAAAGGCCAATTATAAAACCCATTCCATAGGAAAAATGAAGTGAAGGAAATACAGCTAATGCGAATAATTTCTGAGATAAAGATAATGTATTCTTGAAAGAGAAATACAAATCTAAGAAAAGATAAAATAATAGAGGCAGAAAATAAATTGGGAATATTATTGCTAAGGGTAAGCTCAGTATATATAAAACAAAAAAGGCAGGAATAAGATGCCGCAAGCGAACGGAAGACTTTACCAATTTCAATACTAATGGCTTGTAAATTCCATATTGGAAATATTGTGAAAATAATTTCGGGATACTTTCCCTAACATAATAGCTGCAAGCCATTTCCGGCACCATTAAAATTTTAAAGCCATACGCATTAAGCCTGTAATGCAATTCATCATCCTGGTTACGAATCAATTTTTCATTTAATAAACCCGCCTTTTCAAATACTTCCCTTTTATAAATTGCAAAAGCTACACTATCAACAAACATCTTTTTTGATTCCGTCCGGAATTCAGTATCTCCCACGCCGAATTTACTGCTCATACAATAAGCGATAGTCTTCCCATTTTCTGTATGTCCTTTTTGTATAAGTGGGCCTCCTACAATATCACATTCATTGCTTTCCAAATACTTTATCCCTGTACTAAAAAAATCAATTGGATATTCGGCATGGGCTCCCAAGAGACACAAATATTCTCCCTTTGATACTGGAAAGGTCTTATTAAATCCAAAGCTGACATACTTTTTTTCATTATGTATCAATTTAATTCTTGGATCTTTTAATTCATACTCCTTAATTACCTCTACCGTGCCATCCGTTGAATTTCCATCCATTAAAAAAACCTCAGAGGGTTGGGGCAACGCCATCAACAGGCTATCGATCAATTTATGGATAAATTTAACTTCATTAAAAACAGGGATCAGAACACTTATCATTTATTGAGGCGTCTTACGTATTGCGTCTTACGTATTGCGTAAATACATTCCGGCTGCAACTTGTATTTTTGTATTGATTTTTCATTATTCATTATTCACTATTCATTCTGCATTTACTTAATCCCATAACCGTAAGCGATATATTTCATTCCAGAAAATAAATTCTTATCATCGAGATAATCATCCACCTTTAACCCTAATTGTTTAATTGCATTGGGTAATAAAATGGAACTGAAACCTGCTGTCCTTATTTTAAATTGAGAATATCTTGTCATAAAATCTTTCATCTCATTGATATGCAAATAGCGCCAGTGCTTCGCCCATTTCACAAATAATTTTCTTGCGGTTTTATGTATGAGGGTGCTTTGCAAATTTTCAGCAAACAATAAAACTCCACCCGGCTTTAGAACCCTGAATATTTCTTTCATAGCTATGCTCTGGTTTTCGTAAGTTGACAATGCTCCAAGGACGGATTTAAAGACAACAACATCTACTGAATTATCTTCGAGCTTAATTTTCATCAGATCAATGGCTGCATAGCTTATTGTTCCCTGCATTTCATGTTTATTATGAAGCTGGGCGGCACTGGTTTCCGAAGAATGAAGATCGCTACAAATAATATTCATTGGATAATTCATCCCCAGCCATAAGCTCAGGCCTCCATTTCGTGAGCCCAATTCCAAGGCTGTTGAATAAGATTTACCTTCTAAAGCTTCTTCCCATAAAGGCAATGCCTTTGACCAGTGATGTACATCCCATTCAAAATAAATGCTACTATCTAACACGATTATAAAAAGATTCTGGATAAGACAAAATCATTAGACATCCTAATTAAATCATAAATGCGAAATTACCGCTTTAAATTTCCCGTTTTCCGTTAATAGAATATGATCTGTAACAGATATATCGATTTTAATTTCACCCAATTGGCTTATCAATCTCTTTTTAATTAAAAGCAGATCTTGACTTTTTAATTCTCTTTTTGCCTGAAGCACTACTTCAATATTATCAAGGGTATGCTGGATGATCTGCCCTCTTTCCAGGTTTTCAATATTGATAAATATCCCGTGAAAGCGCACCATCTTTTGTCCGTTTTTTCCAATAATAATATCCTCTGTACGTCCTATAATTTCCTCTACTACCCTGAAAGGTCTCTTACAAAGGGTTTCCTGCTTAGCTGCGAGTTTTATATAATCCCCAATACGATAACGTATAAGCGGCTGGTCAAAATTTAGTAAGCCCGTAGAAATTAATTCCCCCTCCATGGCATCCCGGTAATTCTCATCCAAAACTTCAAGGATACCTACATCTTCACTGATAAGCTTTTGGTTGAATTCATTTTCTGAAATCAGTCCGCAATTTTCAACGCCACTATACCCATCATAAGTTTTGCATTGATACACTTTATTAATTGTTTCACGCATCGCTTCTGTCAGCTTTTCACTGGATGTCAAAACTGCTTTTAGCTGTGGGGCTTCAATATTATTTTCTAAGATCATCTGGGCGAGCAGGTAATTGCTCATGGCATATCCACTCATATATTCAATGCCATATTTCTTCATTCCGGCCACATAATCGGCAATGGTATTATTTGAAATATGGTAGGCAGAAAAGTAAACCTGCTTCTCAAAAAAATTATAACGGTAATAAGGAGGTGATGCTTTTGCAGCGGGCAGAACACGTCGCCCTCCTACCATTCCGCGGGACATGTTTAAATTTAATCCCGCCCAGTTACGCACCCTGGCTTCATAGGCCGCCATGATCCTTTGATGGGTAGTGTGAGATAAGTATATTTTCAGAGGTGTTCCTGTGCTGCCGCTGCTCGAAAAATAATCTCCCTTCTTATCCAAAGCTGAAGATAATAATTTAGAAGCGCCGAATTCCCTTAGCTCTTCCTTTTCTAAAAACGGAAGACTTTTCAAATTCTTTAAATCGAAATTCTTTAAATCATTGACTGTAAATCCGGCATTGGAATATTTTTCTTTGTAAAAGAGAACAGTTGAAAATGCGTGGACCAGAAGCTTTCTTAATTCAAGCTGCTGGTAATCCTGTATTTCATCCCATGTAAATTTTTCCCTATCTTTGAATTTCTGAAGCTCCTCCTTAAATATACCTCCATACCGGCGCTTTTTCCAGGAATATCCGTAAGCCGAAACTATTGCATTTTGCAAAATGACAGGCGAGGCTTTATATAATTTTTCTTTAATTCCCAACCTGCCTTTTATTCTTATTTATTAAGGAGATCCAGTCTTTTCTCACATTTTCCCAATCAAACTGTTCCACATATTTTCTCGCATTGCGTGCTATACTTTTATAGGAAGTATTATCATCATATAATTTCATTATTTCATCAACGAAAAGGTTTGCATTATTAGGATCAACTAAAATACCATTTTCATTATGCTTGATAAGCGTTGGCAAGCCTCCTACATTTGTGCTTATCACAGGCAATCCCAGGGCCATCGCTTCGATCAAACTAATGGGTCTGTTATCATAATTGGTAGTATTCACAAAATAATTATACCCTTTCGATAATTCAACCCATTCTTTTTTCTCTAATCTCCCGGTAATAATAATATGGTCTTCCAATTTTGATTCTGCAATCTTTTTCAATATTTCCATCATTGTTCCATCAGAATCCGGTCCCACCATTGCAGACCTCACTTTATATCCCTTCTCCATTAATTGGAGGATAATTTCAATAAATAATGCCGGGTTATACATTTTATTGAATGCCCTTACCCATAAAATATTTAGTTGCTTATTATCCTTCGTTTCAAAAGCATATTCGGAAATATCAATAAAATTAGGGAGATAGAATACCTGGAAACCAAATGCATTTACTGCCTTTTGTAGATATTCCGAAGGGGTGATAATCAAATCAGCATTCCTGAATATATATTTACAAGCGTAGGGACTTCTCTTAATCCGGTTTGGAAAATCCCCCCCATGTAAAACAAGGATAAAAGGTAGCTTTAAAAGCTTTGCGGCAGAACTAACAAAAAAAGCATACCAAAATGCGAAAGTGCTAAATGCATGTATGATTATTAATTCTGTTTTATTTCTATACTTAATGACGGATAATATCATATCCATCATTCTAAATAAATAATTTTTCTTGTCGGATAGGGTAAGTATCTCAAAACCCTCTCCGACCAAACGCATATCCAGGGATTCCATGAAGCTTTCTGATTTTCCTTTTTTCCCTAATTTATTTCCTATTTGGAGGATCATTCTCTAATCGCTTCTTTTTATCTTTTACAAGGTTAACAAATGCAAAGCCATAGAGAAATGAAGGTAAAGCAAGCCTGTGGGCATTATGCCCCTGTGTTAAGAGGCTAAGAGATACAAACAAAACGATCATAAAACCATTGCTCATATTACGTGATCTGCGCAATTTATATATGGGATAGAAGATAAGGATCAGGAGTGCTATCAATCCAAATGTACCATGTTCAGCAAGCATCCGCGTAAACTCTGTATGATTGGCAATGATCTCATCAGAACCATAATATTTTTCTCCCCTTATTGAAGTGGCCATTCCCGGCCCAATACCTAAGATCCAATTATCTTTAAAGATGTCAATTTCAATTTCCATCAGTTGATTTCTTCCAGTAGTATATTTCTTCTCCCCGGTAATTACCGTGCTACTCGAATAACCCTGGTATCTTTCAGACAATTTATTCCCTGTTACCTGGTTTGTTTTCACCCAGCCAATAGCTACAATAATTAAACCTAATCCCAGGTAAGACATCGCTCTTTTATTAGAAGTAATAAAAGATCTGTTTCTAAAGCTGATATATATTATTGCTAAAACCAGTGCCGCAATTGCAGAAGTAAATCCTCCCCTGCTAAAGGTTAGCAAAGTCCTGTATACCAATAATACTAAGATTGCTCCATCAAGAATAAACGAGCCTGTAATGCTGTTGCGAAAGATGAACCCCACCAGGATCACCAGGATTCCATAACCCAAAATTACCGCCACCTGGTTCGGGCCAAATCCCCCGCTCTGAACCCTGTTAGCGGAATAAGTAAGATTTTCCACATCTACCGCGCCCGATTTTAAGAAAAGATAAACCAGGATCGCTATTATGGGTAATAGGCTTATAAAAAGAGAATTAATAAAATCCTTGTTAAATTCAAACCTGCAATCATTAAAATAGAAAACACAGAAGGCCAGACAAACAGGACCTGACAAATAAAAGCTGACCAGGCTGATATCTCTGCTGAACGAGCCGCTATTCACAAGGAATAAGGAAGCAAGCATAAGAAAGAAAAACAGGATAAAGGTTCCCGGCTTCAAACGGTTAAATTCCCCTGTTTTTAGAAAAGAAATAAGAATGATCAGCATTATGCTGTACTTCCCAAACTGATCTATGAAATTGGTTCCCGATAAACGATTTAGCAATTCAGTAGTAACAAAATAGGCTATAAAATAATGTGAAATACGGGTTTCTCTTTTATCCTTATTAAAAACATAAAAAAGGCTGTAGAGAAATAAAACAATATAGTAATATTTAAAAATAGGCGCATAATTTAAAGCCACATAACCTAAAAGAATATGGAAAAAGATTAAATAAAATTTTGTTCTTTTTGTAAAGATCATTTATATCCAGTGCTGTAATAATTCTCCCTTATTAACTCCTTGCCATGGAATTTTATTCTTGATCACCTTGACTTCCATTATATTCCTTTTTCTTTTGTCCTTATCTAGTAAAACCATTGTACCCAATCCAATGGTAAATGCTCCTGCAGCGGTCCTCATACAATTATGTCCCAAGGTTAATAGGCCAAAAGAAATAAATGCAATACTTAGCGTTCTTCCTATTACAGTCTTATGATTCCGGTAAGAGCTTATGAGGACCCCCAATAATATTAATAAGCTAATAATTCCAAATACCCCGTGTTCAGCCAATACCCTCGAATACTCTACATGGGCTGCCACGGCATGATCATAGCCATGGGTCGTTCTATAGTAAACACCCATTCCCGGCCCTACCCCAATAAAAGGATGGTCTAAGAAGGTATTAAGGTCCGCCAAAGCGATCTCGTCCCTTCCCGTCACGATCTGTCTTTTCCCGGTGGCTTCAAATGAACCCGTTTCCCCTTCATAACGCTTGGTAAGCTGACCGTTGGTACTTTCATTAATTCTAATCCATACCAATACAAACAGCAGCGTAATAAATACTAATATTTTAAATACTTTTTTAGAATCAGAGCTGAGGGTAGAATGCCGAATATAAAAAAACATTGGCAATATAAAAGCAACAAGAGGTACTAAAACACCTCCCCTTGAAAAAGTTAAAAGTCCACGATAAGCGAAAATGCTTAATAATAAAATATCCAGCCATAAATACCCTGAAACCGGTTTTTTCAGGTAAATCGAAACCAGGATCATCAAAATACCCAAACCCATTGCCACGGAAACCTGGTTGGCTGCAAAGCCACCGCTCGAACGGGAATTAGACCCCCAGGCGGAATAAACTATTTCTCCAAAAGACATAACCTTAAATTGCAAGAAAACAATATAAGTAAGCATTGCGAGCATGGAAAAAAAGATCAGGTTTTCTATTTCCCGAATGTCGAATTTTCTTGAATAAAAATAGAGGATGCATACTGCCAAACATAGCGGCCCGCTTAAATTAAAAAGGATCACCTTTCTTACATTATTAGTCACCTCATCCGATACGCTTCTCAACAGGTCTGGTTCAATATAAAGGCAGGACGGTAAAAGCAGAATAAAATATAAAATGATCCTATAATTATATTCGATTTTTTTTCTTTCAAAAAATATTCCCGCTAATAGGAGAATGATTATTGCATATTTCCCGAATTCATAAGGAAGGAAGGTACTTTTGGATGCCCTAATCAGGGTTTCAAAACCAAGGATATATGCCGCAAAATGATGGGCATCTCCATTTGCATTTTTAGATTTGGCTATTGAATAAATAAAATAAGCATAGATTATTAAACTATATCCGGCAATAAAAAAATCGAAGAGATAAAATAAATAACCCAATAGGGCGCTATAAAACAATAAACTTAACTTGTATTTTTTATTTGATTGAAACACCGCCCATTATCTAAAAATTAGTTCCTGACTTATTGATTCTTTTGATAAATATTTCATACATTTTCATAAATCCATTCCCTCCGTATTCCTGTATAATATGTGTTTGCAATAAAGCAGCTTTTTGTTCTGCAACTGTCCTGTTATTCAAAACTTCAGCCAAAGCTTTTGCTAGTTCTACGGGATTACCGGCCGGAATAATCCAGCCGTATTTACCATCCCCCAATACTTCCCTGCATTGCCCTACATCAGTAGTCACC
>JBBRJE010000006.1:0-25176 GCA_038219845.1 Bacteroidia bacterium | reverse complement strand
TTATGCAAGAAACGAACAAACAAGTTCGAGTGACCTTGATTTACTTATTGAATTTAATGGAGAAATTAATCTGCTCGAACTGATTGGCATTGAACAGGAACTAACAGAATTACTTGGGATAAAAGTTGATCTTGTAACTATGAGGTCCGTCAATGAGAAATTGAAAAACCATATCCAAAAAGATCTAATCCGGATTGTTTAAGAAGTGGGATATAGATAAAACCAAAACTATACTCAATTAAAATCTTGAATAATTTATAATGAAAGCCTTAATCCTCAGCATCCGTTTGGAATAGACTCCGGATACCGGAATAATATTTACCTCTCTCTCTGATTAAAAACAAAATCCTTCCTCACATCAAAAAAAATCAGAAATTCGCGGCATGAGTTCAATGAATGATACGGTGAATACGGTAGCAATACAAATAGCAAAACATTTACTGGAGGTAAGCGCAGTGAAGCTTAGTCCGCAACAGCCATTCACCTGGACCAGCGGCTGGCGCTCACCGATTTATTGTGATAACCGGATTACCCTTTCGCACCATCTTATCCGCAGATATATCCGGCAGGAGCTGGTAAATGCGATCAAACATCATTTTGCTGAAGCCAGCGCTATTGCCGGCGTAGCCACTGCCGGGATTGCCCAAGGTGCCCTGGTAGCAGATGCCATGCAGCTTCCTTATGCCTATGTGCGGCCGGAACCAAAGAAGCATGGCATGAAAAATCAAATCGAAGGCCGATTGCCGGAAGGCAGTAAAGTGGTGGTGATAGAAGACCTCATCTCTACCGGTGGGAGCTCGTTAAAAGCAATTGAAGTGCTGCGTGAACAAGGGTTTGAAGTGCTTGGACTGGCTGCGATTTTCACGTATGGATTCGATATCGCCGCCCAACAGTTTGCTGCAGCGGATTGTAAAATGATTACCTTAAGCGATTACGATACCTTGATTAAAGTGGCCATTGATTTAAAGTATATTGATGCGGATATGCTGGAGGATCTTAATTCCTGGAGAACGAATCCATCTGGATGGAGGCAGGGGGAAATTGAAAAATAAAATAAATCGTTCCTGCTTTGTTATGGCTTTCTAAAAAGGCATGGTGTATTTTGATTACAATCAAACCTTTCCCGCCGCTTCCGCACTGAGGATCCTATTCTTTCAATTCAAATATTTTAGGCCATTGTTTGCCTGTTATATATATTTTTTTTGTTTGCGGATCATAAGCAATGCCATTGAGCACATCCGCTTTATTCTGTTCAATCTCCGACTCGGTAAGCAGTCCTTCGCAATCGATATAAGCCAGCACCTTACCGGTTTTGGCATCGATCTTTACGATATTGTCTGTTTGCCAGATATTGGCATAAATAATTCCATTAATATATTCCAGCTCGTTTAAATTTGTTACCCTTCCTTTATTGTCGTATACTTCTAATATCCTTACCGCTGCGAATGATTCTTTGTCGAGGAAAAACAACCGGTGGCTGCCATCACTCATGATGAGGTTGGAGCCATTGTATGTTAGTCCCCAGCCTTCCCCGCTGATCTTGAATTCACTGGTCTTCTTTAAGGTTTTGGCATCGTAAACTATGCCTACGCCGTTCTTCCAGGTGAGCTGCACTAATTTATTATCGAATAGCATACTACCTTCGCCGAAATATTCATTGGCTAAGGTGGTGAGTCGTTCGGGCGTGGTGCTGCCCAATTTATAACGGCAGATAAAGGAATTGCCGTTCATGCCTGTGCTCTCGTAAACCATGCCGTTATTAAAGAATAAGCCTTCCGTGAAATTGGCTTTGCTATGCGGGTATACAGCGCCTGTTTTCATTTTTAGAAATTGCGGCACGATATCCGAAAGCAAAGTGATATTGGCAATATGCTCTTCTTTTTTATTCTTAAAATAAAGGATCGTTTTTAAGCTGTATTCACCCGGCTTTAATGTATCGGTACTAATTTTTACCGGTTCGTTAAGTGTTGGTGAAATATATAAGGTTCTTGCCCCATTAAAAGTATAAACCATGCTGTCGATTTTTTCATCCCCATCAATAAATTTTAAGCGGGCATCGATCATAGTGCCTGTGGGTAAGGTGCTGCCATCAATAGGGGCATACCATTGGGCGATTTTCTTCTTACTATTGCAGTTGTCGCAGCCGGCCATGACCATTAGCAGGAAGAGCGCAGGGAGGTATTTTTTTAATCGCATTTTTAAGGGTGTGAAAATATGAAAATAATAAGAGATATATGGATATCGATATAAATCCCGGCATTCATCTTCATTCAAATCCCCTTTAATGTAAATTGATTTGTTAGATTCAAATTATATAACTTATGCAGTGATTAAAGGATAAGGTAAAAGCAACCCTAAACAAAGCATAGGATTATTTGGAATTTGATGTGTTCGCATAAAAATCAATGGTCACGAAAAACGATTCATTCTCACCCAAGAAAGCCGTAGGCTCGGTTTATTTTGTAGCCGCGGATTTCAATCCGTCGTAAAAACGATTCATTCTCAGCTGAGAGCGGTAGGCTTGGTTCATATGAGATTCTGGAAGATATACCGTTCGTCATACAGAATATTAAATTTTTCCAAAAACGCTAAATACTCTTCCTTAAAGGTTTGCTTAATATGATGCTCTTCCTGATTCGCAATATATTTGTATACCTTATCTATTTGAGAGTGACTATAAGAAAAAACCCCATAGCCCTCCTGCCTGGTGTTTGCCATTTTTTTCTTTATTTATTTTTATTCTATGAAATCGGTTAGACCGAAATTCACTGGTGCAATATAAATTATTTCGATATTCGAACCAAGGGGGGTATATGAAATTTAGATATTTCCAGGAATTGATATGAACCGAGCCTACGGCTCTTTGTGAATTTGTATCGTTTTGTCCACGGACTAAAGTCCGAGGCTACAAAATGAGGCGAGCCTGCGGCTCTTTGCATACATTCCAATTACCCCAAGCGTGCCGAGAGTGCCTTGAGGATTCTGCGATAAAAAGTGCTGAACAATTATTTCTTAATTTGCAACCGGTTTATTTAGCATACATGAAAATCATCTCTTATAATGTGAACGGCATCCGCTCTGCCATCAGCAAGAACTTCCTGGGCTGGCTGGTACAGCAGCATGCCGACGTGGTATGCTTACAGGAGATCAAAGCCAATAGTGACCAGCTGGATCTGTCGTTGATTGAGGCGGCCGGCTTCCCCTATTATTATTTTCACAGCGCCGAAAAAAAAGGTTACAGCGGCGTTGCGATACTGAGTAAAATTAAGCCCGATCATGTGGAAACCGGATGCGGGATCACGCATTATGATTTTGAAGGAAGGGTGCTGCGCGCCGACTTCGGAGATATCAGCGTGATGAGCGTATACCATCCCAGCGGCAGCAGCGGGGAATTACGGCAGGGATTTAAGATGATCTGGCTTGACGATTTCCAAAACTATATCAACAGACTAAAAGAAGTACGTAATAAATTAATTATCTGCGGCGATTATAATATCTGCCACCGGCCCATCGATATCCATAATCCCAAGGGAAATGAAAAAAGCAGCGGCTTCCTGCCGGAAGAAAGAGAATGGATCGGTAAATTTATTGAAAGCGGATTTATCGATACCTTCCGTCATTTTCACCCTGAGCCCCACCGTTATTCCTGGTGGTCGCTGCGATTCGGGGCGCGTAAAAATAATAAAGGATGGCGCATCGATTATTGTATGGCGACACAGAATCTTTTGGATAAGCTGGAAGATGCTGATATTTATGAAGCCGATGTACATAGTGACCATTGCGGGATTAGTGTGACGCTGGATCTGTAGTGGGTGACAGTATAAGAAGGAACTGCAAAGCAATAGCTTCGGCAGGAATCTAAAAGTTATAAAAATATTTCCAGCGGTTTTTTATTTACATTTGAACCCAAACCCTTTGCACCTTGCTGTTAATCACCATCGCCTGGCTGGTACAATTTATTTTATTATATGCTGCCGGCATTATCGCAAAAAAAATCCTGGAATGGGGCTTTAAGGAAGATTTTAATTTATCATTGGTTCAGGAAATTATTTTGGGATTATGCCTTGTGGGCTTATTGCTTTCTTATGCTTCTTTGACAGTGAAAATTTCGCTCCCGGAATTTATGGTCCTTCTTATACTAAGCCTATTTGTTTTAATTATCAAACGGAAGCAACTTATTCGAAAGCTTAGCAATGTTTTTCAATATATTAAAAGCCAGAATGTATTTAAATTAAATTTGTTTTTTATTTGTTTTGCTTTCTGCCTGGTATATGCTGCCGGCGAGGTTCGTATTTTTGATACAGGCTTGTATCATGCCCAGTCTATCCGCTGGATCAATGAATACGGGGTGGTTCCGGGTCTTGGAAATTTACATTCACGCTTAGCCTTCAATTCCCATTTCTTTTTGATACAGGCCCTGTTCGATTTTTCATTTTTTTCTGGGCAGGATTTTGAATTGTATGGACTTAACAGCTTCTTCTATCTTCTGGTCTTTTTCACGGTATTAAAAAAATTATTCGCTGCTGTGGAAAGCAAAGATATCTTATTCTATTTCCTGATCCTGCTGTGTTCTTCCATTGTGATCCTGCCCCGTATCCAGTCGCCTTCGCCGGATATTATTTCTTTTGTATTGATCATACACCTGCTGCTACTTTTTTACGAGATGAAATTCAGCTACCAGGAGAAAAACAAGCCTGTCTTTATTTATATATTTGTAGTTATCTGTTACCTGATCACAGTGAAATTAAGCAACCTGCCACTCTTGCTGCTGGCGCTGGCTTCATACCGGTTGCTCAATTTAAAATATATTTTTAAATCAGGAATCATTTGCTGCCTTTTCCTCCTCCCTTTTTTCGTTCGCAATTATTTCCTCTCGGGTTATCTTATCTATCCATTCCCTGCCATAAACTTTTTTAATCCCGACTGGAAAATCCCCATTGAAAAATTATACCTGGAGGTAGATTCGATCAAATCCTGGGCTATTGCGCCGGGAGCAGATCCTCTGAATATATTGTCTCTGCCATTCACGCAGAAGGTGAGCCTATGGTTTTCGGGCCTGGACCTCTTTTCTAAAATAATTATTCTGTCCAATACATTAATTCTATTTATACTCATTAAAAAAGTGCGCACTCCCGCCCGCGATCCTCTTTTATTTTGGATTATTGTTTTAATAAATATCATGTATTGGTTTTTCACCGCTCCCGATCCGCGATTTTGTTTTGGTATCCTTACATTTACATTTGCCTATGCCTTATCTCGTATTCCTCGACCCCAGTGGTTGACGTTCAAATGGATTTACTTAAGAGAGGCTTCAGCTCTTATTTTAATTTCCGTCTTGTTTGCTTACGCTATTTTTAAGCAGTCGTATATCAGGGATGCTATCAGCGATGATCTGCTGAGGCCGGAACAATTAAAAGCTGTGGAGTACACCGAAGACGCAGGCATCAGGATCACGAAGGATACGGAGGGCCGGTGTTTTAATGCCAAACTGCCCTGTGCCTGTGGCAAAATCAATGAAATTACCTTCCGGTCGGATAAAATTGAAGATGGTTTTAAAATAAAAAAGTAATATTGCGATATTTAAATTTTTATAATGGGCGCAATTAACTTTAAAAAAGGAATACCTTACCTTGTTGCTCTGGCAGCATTTATTATTCTATCCCTGTTTTTCTTCAGGCCTGTTGCTTTAGATAATAAGCAGCTAAAGCAACATGACGTAAATACTTTCAAAGGCGCGTTCCAGGAGGTGAACACCTATTATGCCAAAGACCATGAAGATATTTTCTGGACCAATAGCATGTTCTCCGGCATGCCTACCTACCTCATCGGCACGGGTGGTGATAACGGAAATAAAGTAAGATCCTTAGGCGGTGTCTTTTCTCTTTTTATGTCGAATCCTTTTGGCTTGCTGATCATTTCGATGATGGGATTTTATTTGCTGCTGCTCACTTTCAAGGTCAATCCCTGGCTCAGCCTGGCGGGCGGCATAGCTTATGCTTTTTCTTCGATGACCATTATATTTATTGTTGCGGGGCATGAAACAAAAGTGGTGGCCATGGGCCTGATCCCTTTTGTATTCGCAGGGATCAATTTAATTTATAATAATAAAAGAATCAGCGGTGCGGCATTGCTGGCATTGGCCATGGCGATACAGCTCAGCGCGAATCATTTCCAGATCACGTATTATATGATTTTCATTATTGGCTTATGGATCCTGGCCGTTTTTATCCAGGCGATCCGCAGCAATAGCATCCGTACGTTCTTCATCCAGTCGCTCTTTGTGGCTTTGGGTTTTATACTGGGCATTGCATCCGGGATCACTAGCTTCTTGGTTAATAAAGAATACGGTGATTATTCCACCCGTGGCAATACGGAGCTCACTGTAGGAAAGAATGCGGAGGATGTAGGACATAGCGGCCTCGATAGGGATTATGCATTCCAATATAGTATGGAAATCACCGAACCCTTTACCATTCTGGTTCCTAACCTTGTAGGGGGCAATGAGTTTTACTGGGGCGGATTGTATTCTTCAGGTGGACCGAATTATTTTGGCGTGGTGATCTTCCTCTTTTTTATTCTCGGATGTATTAATGTAAAGGGCTATATCAAATGGGCGTTGATAGCAGCTATAGTTTTGGGAACGATGCTGGCCTGGGGCTCGTATTTCCCGGGCTTCAACTATTTTATGTTCGATCATTTTCCTTACTATAATAAGTTCAGGGCCGTGTCCACCGCTTTCATCATTGTACAATTTTGCATGCCCTTACTTGCTTTCCTTGGGATAAAGCAGCTCATTGAAGATTTGAATCAGAAGACATTTGATCTGAAGAAATCATTTTATATTCCCATGGGCATCACCGGAGGAATCCTGCTGCTGCTGCTAGCGGCGCCCTCTCTATCGGTGAATGTAGACAAGATGGGAGAGATCGTGAAGCAGGCCAATAACCTCCCTGCCAGTCAGGCGCTTTCAGCAGAACAATTTGAACAGCTGGAAGATTATGGAAGCAAATTGGTGCGTAAAGATGCGGGAAGAAGCTTTGTCTTTTTATTGCTCATCGGTGGTGTGCTCTTTGTTTTTATCAAGAAGAAAATACCTGCGAATGCATTTTATGGTGCCGTCATCGTACTGATAGTGGTGGATCTTTTATGGGTGGATACCCGTTATTTTGATCTAAAGAAAAACACGGAGAACAGAAAAAAATCGAAGACGGAATATTTTGTGAAGTCGGTAGCCGACCAGGATATACTTGCTGACAATGCGGATGATCACGCCCGGGTATTAAATATGAGAGACCCTTTCAATGATGCCAATACCAGTTATTATCATTCTTCTATCGGCGGCTATAGCGGAGTGAAGATGAAGCGTTACCAGGAGCTTATTGAGAACCAGATACGGCCGGAGATGATGGCACTTTCCGCACCTGATTCCAGCGGTGCCAGCCCTTTTACAAAAACGCCGGTGCTTAATATGTTAAACTGCAAGTATATTATCTCCGACCCCGACCACCCTGCATTCCGTAACCCGAAAGCTTATGGACATGCCTGGTATGCCAATAATATCATCTGGGCTGAGAATGCTGATGCAGAGATGAACGCCCTCGGCAAGACGAACGACCTGCGAAATAATGTAATCATTGATCAGCGTTTCAAAGAGAAATTGGGCGAATTCACGCCTCATGCCGATAGTGGCGCTTCGGTTAAGCTCGTGGAGTACCATCCCAATCATTTGAAGTATAGCAGTATGAATGCTGCTGATGGATTTATTGTGTTCAGCGAGATATGGTATGATCGAGACTGGGAATGTTATGTGGATGGCGTTAAAACGGATTATGTGAGATGCAATTATGTTTTACGCGGATTGAAAGTGCCGGCTGGTAATCATACTATAGAATTTAAGATCGTGGCCCGTACTTTTAAAACAGGGGAGAAGATTGCCATGGCTTCATCCTATTCTATCTTCCTGTTAATCGCCATCACCATCGGGCTTATTATTAAGAAAAAAGAACTTGTATAAATAGATAATATGCAAAAAGATAATATTTTAGTTATCGGTGCTTGCGGGCAGCTGGGCACCGAACTCACCTATGAATTGATGAAAGTGCATGGCGAGGGTCATGTGTTTGCCTGTGATATTCGAAAAGAGAAAGAGGTGAAGCATTTATTCGATGCTAAAATTTACCGTCATCTGAATGTGCTCGACAAAAAAAAATTGTATGGCATCATTACCGAATTCAAGATCACCCAGGTATATCACCTGGCGGCGTATCTGAGCGCCAGTGGCGAGCGAAACCCTGAAGCAGCCTGGGAATTGAATATGGATGGATTGTTTAATGTGCTGAATGCGGCCAAGGAGCTGGGACTAAAAAAAATATACTGGCCTTCTTCTATCGCAGTTTTCGGTCCGAATACGCCGCCGAAAGATACGCCACAGCATTGTATCATGGATCCGAATACCGTTTATGGCATTACGAAGCTGGCGGGCGAGCGTTATTGTGAATATTATAATAAGCGTTACGGCATCGATGTGAGAAGCCTGCGGTACCCAGGCCTTGTGGGTTGGAAAAGCGCTCCCGGCGGTGGCACTACGGATTACGCCGTGAGCATTTACCATGAAGCATTGAAGCATAAAAAGTTCGAATGCTTCCTGAAAGCTGACACCGAATTGCCGATGCTCTATATGCCCGATGCCCTTCGTGCCACGATAGATATAATGGAGGCGCCTTCCGAAAAAATTAAGATACGCAGCAGCTATAATCTGGCGGGCATGAGCTTCACACCTAAGGAAGTGGCCGGTAGCATCAGGAAGCATATTAAAGATTTCAAGATTACTTATGCCCCCGATTATCGCCAGGCCATTGCCGATAGCTGGCCTAATAGTATCGATGATAAAATAGCTAAGAAGCATTGGGGATGGAAGCCTAAATATGATTTGGATAAGATGACGAAGGACATGCTGGAGAATTTAGGTTCCTCGCTTGGCTAGGGTTCATCGCATCACCAACAAGCGTCGGGATAATAAAAGATAAGGTATAATCTACCTGTCATCACAATTAACATTGCATCCCTTCGGGATAGCAGGAAATTATGAAATTGAAATTATTTAAGAAATCCAGACGCCTCCATTATTAGGTCCTATAATTATTATCCACGAGGCCGGGAATACACACCAACGTTGGATTGACCCTTTAGGGTCATTTGTTTATAGGGTCGGATAATTAGAATTCATTGGGGAAGAAAGTATGCAATTAAAATTATTGAAAAAACCCAAGCGGTAACGCCCGATTTTACCATTTCCAAACCATATTACCTTATTCATTTCTATTTACCTGTAACCCGCTTTGTTGGCCCTTATCATCAATAGCGTTCCGGAATTTTATTTTTATCTTCGTAATTTATTTTATAAAAATCCCTTGAGCAGCAACGAACGATCGGAAGAATTAAACAGGATATTAAAAACCCTGCCGGAAAACCCCGGCATATATAAATATTTCGATTCCACGAACAAGATTATCTATATCGGCAAGGCTAAGAATATCAAGAAAAGGGTTCATAGCTATTTCACGAAAATTCATGACAACCGCAAGACTTCGATGCTGGTTAACAAAATTACCAATATCGAATTCACCCTGGTGGACAGCGAGATTGACGCTCTCCTGCTGGAAAATTCATTAATAAAAAAACACCAGCCGAAATTTAATGTCAACCTGAAAGATGATAAAACTTATCCCTCGATAAAAATCACCAAAGAGCGTTTCCCTAAATTTTATCCCACCAGGAACCGCATCAAGGATGGCTCTGAATATTTTGGCCCTTACGCCAATATCAGTATGATGTATACGATCATGGACCTGATCCGCGCTACCATCCCCACACGAAACTGCAATTTGAATTTATCGGAAGCCAATATCAAAGCGCATAAATTTAAAGTATGCCTCGAATACCATATCGGTAATTGCAAAGGGCCTTGTGAAGGCAATCAATCGGAAGAAGAATATCTTATTTCTATCACCCAGATAAGGGAGATATTGAAAGGTAATATAGGAAAGGTATTGGCTTACTTAAAGCAGCATATGCAAACGGCCAGCATAGAAATGCGTTTCGAGGAAGCAGCATTCCTGAAGCAGAAGCTTGACAGGCTGGAAAATTACCAGAGCAAATCCACCATTGTAAGCAATACCATCACCAATATTGATATTTTCAGCATCGCAGAAGATGATAAATATGCCTTCGTGAATTTTCTTAAAGTGGTCAACGGCATGATTATTCAAACCAAGACGCTGGAATACAAAAAAAACCTGGAGGAGAGCGCAGCTGAAATTTTAGAGATCGCCATTGCCGAGGTGCGCGAAACGCTCGATAGCGATGCCAAAGAAATTATTGTGCCTTTCGCCCTGGAGCTCTCCGATCCCGATATTCAATTCGTGGTGCCCCGCGCGGGTGAAAAAAAGAAGCTGCTCGACCTGAGCACCAAGAATGCTTTATATTTTAAGAAAGAGCGGCTTGAGCAGTATGAGAAGCTCAACCCTGATGTGCGTATCGACAGGCTGCTCGGGGTGATGCGCGATGACCTGCGACTTAAAGAGCTGCCACGTCATATCGAATGCTTTGATAATTCCAATTTCCAGGGCTCCTACCCGGTAAGCGCCATGGTATGCTTTAAAGACGGCAAGCCAAGCAAGAAAGACTACCGGCATTTTAATGTACAAACAGTGGTTGGTCCTGATGACTTTGCAACGATGTATGAGGTGATCACACGCCGCTACCGCCGCCTGCGTGATGAGGCAGAAGCGTACCCACAGCTGATCATCGTCGATGGGGGCAAAGGGCAGCTTAGCAGCGCGGTGCAGGCTTTAAAGGACCTGGGCCTATATGGTAAGATTGCGGTGGTAGGTATCGCCAAACGACTCGAAGAAATTTATTACCCAGAAGATCCGCTTCCATTATATATTGATAAAAAAAGTGAAACCCTTCGTATCATACAGCAGATGCGTGATGAGGTGCATCGCTTTGGCATCACCCACCATAGAAAACGGCGGGATAAAGGAACACTCAAAAATGAGCTGGAAGGAATTAAGGGCATCGGCCCGGAAACGGCAGAACAATTACTGCGGGAATTGAAATCCGTAAAGAAAATAAAAGAAGCTCCGCTGGAACTGCTCGAAAATATTGTAGGCAAATCGAAGGCGAGAATGGTGAAAGAATATTTTAATTCCCCCCTCAGCTAATGAGGCTCAGGCGTTGGATTCCACGTATAGCGGGATTCATGAACAGTATGATCCACAACCCTCAAAAAACAAAATTGAATCTTTAATCTTTGTACGATTCGTCTGCCAGGTGCGCTTTGATCGTTTTCAATGCATCTTCAATGCCCTGGCACTGTGCCGCAACGATCTGCATCGTGGCACCGGTGATGATAGGATTTTCAATTGCTTTTTTATAGGCGCTTACCGCGGCTTCTTCGCCCGTGATGCAGGCTTTAAGTATCGGGTCACGGTCGCCACCGGTAACCAGGGATTTAAAATCCATCCAGGTGCGGTGCAAAGAGCCCACGGGGCCGCCCTCACTATGTTTCAGCTCACCACCTAATTTTATAATCTGGTCGTTAAGGATCCGGATATATTCTCTCCTTTCATCTGCATAGCGGGTAAAATGGCTTTTCAGGTGATGGTCGGTAATATCCTTTGCGGCATTTTCATAGCCGTATTTCCCATCTTCTGCGATATCGATAAGATGATTTAAGACATCAATAACTGGCTGGTCGGTATTTTCCATGGCTTGATTTGTTTATGGGTTGATTAAATTTTAAGCCACAAAATTGAATCATTAATCACGAAACAACTTATATCAGAATTAGAAAAAGTTACATTATTTTCTTAATAGCTGCAAGATCTGATTTTTTTATGTCATGGCCCCTTGGCAAATAATATTATATTTGAAATTATTATCAATGATGAAACGAAAAATACAATTCCTCCTCTTGCTTTTCATGCCTTTTTTTGTACAGAGCCAATTATTCCGTCTTACTACGGGTAGTATTCTTAGTGTCTTCATGGTTAAAAAAACATTTCCTGAATTTTGATCATTAAATTTCAATATTTTTTGTGATTTTACTACCACGCAGGCACGGAGAACACGGAGATACATGAAGAAATACAATATTTCTACTGCACATAATGTCACGATATAAACTTCTATTTCGCCTTCAATTGAAAAATTATAGTCGCATGGATAATAAGTCAATTGCAGGATCTGAAATGTATTCTTTTAAATCGTGATAAGGTCGTTATTGCTTCCCAATCTCAATAATCACAGCCACGATGCTCTTATCGCCAGGAGCTGTTTCAAATGCGATCTTCCCATTGGCCACAGTGAAATTTACACCGGTTATCAGATCATTGCCCAGCGCAGCTTGCACGCGGCTTTGATAGTCACGGGCCCGGTTGCCATTCATCGCTTCATTGATCGCCTTGATATCGAGTTGTTTTTTTGAAACGATAACAGTGATATAATCTTTAGTGCCGATTTCATCCAATATCATGCTGTAGTCGCGTGGAAAAACCCTTGTACCTGTGATACCGCAATAGGCCGAATGCTTTTCGGTATACGGGAATAATACATAGCTGGATTGATCGGTATCTTTCCCCAAGACATAAGTATAACATTCCACGGTATTGGTTACTTCAATTTTAAATTTCGTTTTTACAGCTAAGGTTCTCGAAGTGCGGAATACGCCGTTACCTTCATTTTCCAAGCCATAATAGCTTTTCAAATCCTTTGAAATCAGTCCCAGACTGATACTAAGCTTGTTCTGATCTCTGGCAGCCTTTGATACTAATGGATCGAGGCCATATGCTTCCACAACAAAATTTTTGAAATCATTATAGGTCACCCAGGCGATACCATTCTCGCCCCATTCGGGTCCCCAGCTATTCATTAATTGAAATCCACCTTTACCATCTTCCAGGTAATCGTCATAACCGATAACGCACATACAATGTCCACCGAATCCCTGCCGGTTATAATCCCCGTCCGTAGGGTGCCATACTTTTTTTCCGAGCATCTCCTGCATAAAAGTGCCGCCTACGGCCATACCAATAATTACAGGCGCCCCTTTGGCCAGGTTTTGTTTGATGGCTTTCATGTCGATCGTCTGATCGTCACCATTCATCGTGAGGCGGTTGAAGCCATTGATTTTAAACGATGCCGCATCCTGCATCTGTTCCTGTTCCGGGCGTTTGCTGCAGTCATGGTCATTGTATCCGAATTTATCGAATGGCAATGCGCCATATTGCTGCATATAATCCGCTGCCTTCCTGATATAGGAACCCTGGCAATCGTTATTTAATTTAATTTGGTTGTATAAGAATGAAGGGCTGAAAGCGACCGTGTTCGGGTTTTCGCCGGTGGCGGTGGACTGTAGAATGGTGCGTGCGGCGTAGGCGCTACCCCAGCCTACGCACGAGCCTTGCGATCCCTGGTTGCGGCGGTCGGGGGCGAAACGTAGCAGACTTACAGTCTCCGGCAATTTATCTTTATCACTTAAAGCGGCGAAAACTTCTGCCTTATCAAATTCTTTCGGATTCAAATCGGCACCCGTTCCATATGCATTATGCTGCGCGCTGTCGGTAGCGACGGTATTGCTGCATCCGCCACGGAAATAAAATATCCCGCCGAGAATAATTACAGCTATCAGCAATTTAGGGTAACGCAATAAAAAAGGTAAAAGCATGGCGATGAGCCCGCCACCCGGCAATCCGCCGCCGCCGCCTTTTCTTCCGCCATTATCATTATTATCCTGAGGGGTGTTCTCCTCATCCTTTTCCATACGTACAGGCATTGTTTTTTATGTTTAAAGGTTTACAAATTTAATTATCAGGCCAGGCAAAATGTAATGGTCTAATTCTGGAACATAATCATATTTCCTCCTGGAATACGCGTACAAATGTGAGTATAAAAGGTGAATAAAAAAATCAATTTTACTCCGGGTCTTTAATTAGATTTGAAGATTTTAAGAACGATTTAAATTCTTAAACCCGATGATTTAGAAACCTTTTACCACGTGAGAGTCGATCCTGAGAAGCCGCATATCCTTATCTATAGCCTGCTGGAGCATACCCAGCTGGGATATCTTATCGAGCCTTTCGTGGTGCAGCTGAATGACCAGAAGCACCTTACTTTTACCCACCAGCGTATATTCACAAAAACGCACGACCTGTTTCAGGATGTGATAACGGAAGAAGACCTTGAGATCATAAAGATACTGGATGAATTTGATAATGAATATATCACGCGACGGTTTTATAAAGACAAGAAAAAAATAAGACCCTCAGAATTTTTTCAGAAACATTGTACACCTGATCTTATTCAAAATTATATCAAACCTTTTATTGAACGCAGGATGCAGGAGGTTTTACCGATGATGGTGAAAAGGCAGTTCTACCTCCAGGGCATCGGCGGCAACCCCGCAGCTTACAAATTAAAGATCGCTTCTTCACCCAGCAGCGTGCTTTTTCATTTCCGCAAAAACGAGCGCGACACCCGTTATTTTGCCACGATAAAAAATGCAGGTGAAAAAATAGATTTCATGCAGAACAATGCTTCCGTAATATGCAATGAGCCGGCATGGCTGCTCCTTAACCGTAGCTTATATTTTTTTGAGGAAGGCATCGATGGAAAAAAACTGACGCCATTTATCAATAAGAAATTCATTCTGGTACCTAAGACGGCAGAGGAGAAATTTTACAGCACATTCGTCACCAAGGTGATTGAAAAGTATGATGTGTACGCCGAAGGATTTTCTATTGATACGGTCTCTAATAAATTCACTGCAGAACTTCAACTGCAACAAAAGCTGGATGGCAATTACCATTTTGTTCTTTACTTCAACTATAGCATCGACAGTGTTCACTATCTGTCAGCGAGGGATGTATTGGTGCGGCTGATATATAAAAACGAGGAGATTCATTTCGAAAGACTGAAGCGGTTTTTTAAGCTGGAGCATAAGATAGTGGCCCTCTTAAAAGAAAATCATCTTGAAGAAAATTTTGAGAACGGGCTGGAATTGTCCGGCAATGCGCTCTCCGACCTTATCGCCTGGGTAAGCGGGAACGAAAAGCTTCTTGCAGAAAATAATATCAAAGTAAAGCAGATGCAGGAGAAGAAATTCGTTTTCACTAAAACTGAGCTGGAGCTTAATGTAAGCAAGAACAATGACTGGTTTGATGTGCAGGCGGTAGTTAAATTCGGTGCATACCATATCCCTTTCATCCGCCTTAAAAATCATATACTACGCAATATCCGTGAATTCACCCTACCCGATGGCACCATTGCTGTTATTCCCCAGGAATGGTTTGCGCGTTACGCTACTATGTTTCAGCTCAGTGAATTTAGCGGTGATGAAATAAAGATCAAAGCGTATAATTATGATCTGGTAGATGAATTACAAAACAATACCGATGCAAGGATCAATAAGCCCCTGCTGATTAGTAAGGATAAGATCATTCCTCCGGTGATGCTGCCTGTTCACCTGAATGCCACCCTGAGGCCTTACCAAAAAAATGGCTTCGACTGGTTTTATTTTTTACAGCAATACCATATCGGCGGAATCCTGGCTGATGATATGGGTTTGGGCAAGACACTTCAAACGCTGGCCCTGCTTCAAAAAGAGAAAGAGGATATGCAATCATCCAACGAAAAAAATAAGGACGATGAGCTCACCAAGCAAACGGAAGCAGCTGATGATTTTATCCCGGATGAACCAGCGGTTAAAGACGTATATCATCAAACGGTGGTGCAGCTGGATATCTTTGGCTTATCTGAGCTGCCGGAGAATTCAGGTAAAACGGTGACGGAAAAAATAGAAGATGATATCTCCACCCCAAACCAAAAGAAAGAATTCCGGCGAACCAGCCTTATCGTTGTGCCAAGCAGCCTGGTATATAATTGGTTCAGTGAAGCAAAAAAATTCACGCCAAAGCTCCGGCTCTATATCCATAGCGGCATCCAGCGCATCAAATCGGCGCAGATCTTTTCGCTCTATGATGTGGTGATCACCACTTATGGCGTCTTGCGTAAAGATATAGATATCTTCAAGAATGTATATTTTCATTATATCATTTTGGATGAAGGACAAGCCATAAAAAATGCCTCCTCACTGGTGGCACAATCGGTTTATGAATTGCAATCGCGTCACAGGCTGGTGCTCACCGGTACCCCTATCGAAAACACCTTGCGTGACCTATGGAGCCAGCTGCATTTCCTGAATCCGAAATTGCTGGGAACTCAGAATTATTTCAACCAGCACTATACCATACCGATAGAAAAAAATAATATAACGCAGAAGCTGGACGAGCTCAAAGTGATCACCAGGCCTTTTCTTTTGCGAAGAACAAAGGAGCTGGTAGCTCCCGACCTGCCTGATAAAACAGATTTCATTGTGTACTGCGATATGACCGAGGAGCAGCGTGAGATGTATGAACGGGTGAAATCGGAATACCGCAATGAGATAATTAAGACCATTGCCGAAGATGGTTTCTCGAAATCAAAATTACAGGTGCTCACAGGCCTGATGAAGCTGCGCCAGATCGCCAATCATCCGTTACTGCATGATTCAAAATACCTTAATGAATCGGGTAAATTTAATGACGTGGTGGAGAAAGCCGAGAGCGTGATCAACGAGAATCATAAGCTTCTTTTATTCTCCCAGTTCACTTCTTACCTGGCCTTATTTAAAAAACATTTCGATAAGCAGGGAATACCTTATGCTTATCTCGACGGTACTTTAACTCCTGAACAGCGGCGTGATGAAGTAAATAAATTCCAGGAGAACAGTAAGATCAAAGTTTTTTTGATATCCTTAAAAGCAGGGGGTATAGGCTTAAATCTAACAGCCGCCGATTATGTATTCTTAGCAGATCCGTGGTGGAACCCTGCCGTGGAGGAGCAGGCGATAAGCCGCGCCCATCGCATAGGGCAGGATAAGAAAGTTTTTATTTATAAATTCATTTCAAGAAATACGCTGGAAGAAAAGATTATTGGATTACAACAACGTAAATCGCAGCTGGCGAAAGAGATCACCGATAATGATGAGAACTTCTTTAAGTTCTTAGATGAGCAGGAAGTGAAGGGGTTGTTTGAATAGTAGTAACTATAATATTTCAGTTCTTCTCGAAGCCTACGTGAATATGAACAATGGGAGCACCTTGTGTTAGGTTAAAGGTCAATTTCAAAATATAGAAAGCCAAGTTTTATTGTCCCTTCAATATTGATTATACCGTAAGCATATATGTATTAGTCCAATTCGACTTCGTCTTCTTTGTACTAAACATATATTGCTACGGCATTCACCACTGTAACATTATAAAACACTTTGGACTGTTTTATAATGAACATTGGTATTAGATAAGGAATTCATCCTGAAAGGGTCAATTAATAATAGACCCGGGTGGAGCCGGGGTATAATGCAGACGATCTGTATAACCCCAATAAGGTTGAATTTATGGTATAAAATGTTCAAGCCCTTGGGGTTGTAATCCACTACCAATCTCTTTCCCGGGGTTTCACCCGGGGCTATTATTGTTTGACCCTTATCAGGGTCTGCACCTTGTCATTCTGAGCGAAGCGTGCACCTTGTCATTCTGAGCGAAGCGAAGAATTATTTCTCCCCGATATTATTTACTTCCCTTTCATCGCGCTCATTGCCCCAGAAATCAAAATTGGTGCTCGCTAAGTAATTCTCCATTTCGTCCTCAATGCTTAAATTAATTTCTGTTGTGACGTTGCGGTGCAACGTCTCTACACCACCCACATGCATACATTGTATTGTAATCATGATTCAAAGATTATTGATTTATATTTACAGCATGTTTCCTTTCTATAAACGAATTGTTACATTTCCAGATGTCTGAGAATCCTGAATATACCATACAGCAATTAGCCCTGCGCAACGGCCAGGACAAGCCCGAGATATGGATCGCATACAAAGGAACGATTTATGATGTTTCCGAAAGCCGGTTATGGTTTAATGGAAAGCATTATGAGCATTGGGCCGGACAGGACCTCACAGATGAATTAAAAGATGCCCCGCATACCGATTCAGTGTTTAGTAAATTTAAAGTTATTGGAACGATTAAAAATTAATAGAAGATATGGTAAATGGAAGCCTTACTTTATCAGGTGATTTCACTATATTGATTTTCTGCAGCATGCTCAAAAGTAAAGTTGAATTCGGTCTTCATCATCTCCGTTATAGGAAACTACCTCGCATGATAGACTTGAAATAACCTTTCATGTTTTATTTTTATTCCTGGTGATGAATTACAATAAACTTTTTGAAAAATAGAAGCCTGATCACCCTTCAAAGTCAAGTCCTTGTTCCAGGGTCTTTTTATTGATGGATTTCTCAAGCCATAATAATAAGCTGGGAAGGAAAAGCAGGTTGGAGATCACCGCCACGATGAGCGTGAATGAAATGAGAATGCCCATACTGATGGTGCCACCGAAGCCCGAGGCGGTATAAATAATAAATCCGAAAAACAAGACAATAGCCGTATAAAGCATGCTCACACCCGTTTCGCGGATGGTATGGCTGATAATTTGCGAGATGGAATTGGTTCCTTCCTTATAATCATGCCGGTAACGATTCAAAAAATAAATGGTGAAGTCGCTGCTCAAGCCATAGGCAATACTAAAGATAAGAATGGTGGAGGGCTTTATCCTGATATCCATATAACCCATCAAGCCTATTGTGATAATGATCGGGATGATATTGGGCACGATGGAGATGATGACCATCTGCCAGGTGCGGAAAAGGTAGATCATGATCAAGGTGATAAGAATAAATGCAAGGGCAAGGCTTTCCACCAGGCTGCTCTCCATATATTTATTTCCTTTTAAAAACAGGTACACCGATCCTGTGATATGAACATCGTATTTATCTTTAGGGAAAACAGAATCGAGCTTGTGCTTGAGGGAATTGGTGATCGTATTGATCCGGGTTGAACCTACATCAGCCATCTGTGCTGAGATGCGTATCACCTGCTGGTTGGAATCTACCATGGCGCGCAGCAGCTGGCCTCCTTCGCCATGCTTGCCAATGGCTTCCGACATGAACGCGATCTCCGATTCATCGGGCAGCGCATACATGCTGCTATCGCCCATATAGAACGCCTGCTTGCTGAACTTCAACAGCTCAATGATGCTGATGGGTTTTGCAAATTCGGGATAGCTGCTGATGATTTGCTGGGCGGTATCCACCTTATTCAAGATTTCGAGGCGACGGATGCCTTTTCTTTTTTTGGTGTCGATAAGAATTTCATAAGGCATCACACCTCCGAACTTTGATTCAAAGAAATTTAGATCAGTAACAATCTTATCATTTTGAGGAAGGTCATCCACCATATATCCTACGGATCGTAATTTTAAAAATCCAAGGCAGGCGATAAATAAAATGATGATGGTCACTATATATATTTTCCTGCGGTGATTAAAAACAATTTTATCCAGGAAATTCACGATGAACTGTAGCGACCTGTTGTCGAGGTGCTTTATCTGCCGTTTATTAGGTGCGGGCAGGAAGCTAAAAAGACAGGGCACCATCAGCAATGAAATCAGATACATGCACATGATGCTGATAGAAGCGATGATGCCGAACTCTTTCAATATCTGCGTACCGGAGAAGTAGAATACGCCAAAGCCGATAGCAGTGGTGGAATTCGCGAGTAATGATGCAATACCTACTTTGGAAATGATCGTTCTTAACGCGGCGAATTTATCACCGCTGATCCTGTATTCATAATGGTACTTGTTCAGGAAATAGATACAATTGGGTACCCCCACCACAATAATGATGCTGGGAATAAGCCCGGTGAGCATCGAAATCTTATAGCCGGCAAGCACAATAAAAGCGACAGACCAAATCCCCCCAAGGGCTACCAAAAAGATAGGAATTATCACCGCTGAGAATGACCGGAAAAAGAGCAGGAGAATTAAGGCGGTAACAATGAAACCTAAGATGATAAAACGTGTGATCTCTTTGCTAATGCGTGTCACATACATGGTACGTATCAGTGGCAAACCCGACAGATGGGTTTCGATGGCATTATCTCTTTCGAATTGCAGGGCTTTGTCTTGGATCGCAGTCACCAGCCCTATACGGTCGATATGATTCAATTTGAAAGTGTCAAGCGTGATCGCCATCAGGGTGGATTTGGCATCCTTGCTGTATACCAGCTGGCGATAAAAAGGAAGGTTCAGAATTTTATCCCGGGCTTCGTTCACCTCCTCCTGCGTTGCCGGGTCATTTTTTATCAGCGTATCAAGCTTGAAATTTCCGCTGCTGGTATCCTTTATAATATTAACCAGGGTTTTGAATGACAAAACCCTTTTCACCCCGTCGATGCCTGATATATCTTCTGTGAGCTTACACCAGTTGATGAATGTTTGTTTATCAAAAAGATTCTCGCTGCGTATTCCAATGACCATAACGCTGCCATCTTCCCCAAACTGCTTTTTAAAATTTTCGTAATAGATATTGTCGGGGTCATCGGAAGGAATCAGCTTTTTAAAATCATAGGAGATGGTGATGTCTTTAGCATGGAAGGCTAATACAGCGGTAATGCCAAGCACCATGGCAATAATCCACCAACGAAATTTTAAGACCCAAACAGCCAGTTTAACCCACATAATGCTTTGATAATGCCGGATCAAAAGTAATAAATATTATACAGGCATCGATCCTAAAAATTCTGCGCCTTCACACCGGATCTTAATACCCTATGCCAAAGCCCGTTTCAGAATCTTTCATCTGAATATGTTTCCGGATTATTTTATGCAGTCAGAATATGTTTCAGGGCGCATCATGTGGCATTCGTCATTTTCATGCCATAAAAAAAACATCAAATATTATGAGGCACTAATTTTATCTTTGAAGCGTTACCCTTATATGAAAAATAGCTTTTCTATCCTGTGCTTATTCCTCGCCTCAGGCCTTTTTTCCCAATCCCTGCCCATCGGGTCGTGGAATTCTTTTTTATCCTATATCAATAATAAATACATTACACGCGCCGGAGATATGATTTATGTAGGCGGACAAAGCGGCTTGTTTTCTTATAATACCATCAATAGTGAAGTGCACCGGATCAATACCGTACAGGGCTTATCGGAGCTGGATATCGGCGTGGTGAAATATGATGCGGAAGACAAAGCCTTATTTATTGGCTATGAAAGCACCAATATAGATATACTGTTTCAAACCGGCGCGGAAGCGAATCTCATCAGCGACTTCAGCAAGCTGGAAGTCTCTGATCTGTTTCGTAAAAGCATAGTAGGCACCAAAACATTGCATGATGTTTATTTTAATAATCACCTGGCCTACCTCTGCACCAGCTTTGGCATCGTGGTATATGATATGCAAAAAAGAGAGGTGAAAGATTCTTACCTTAACATAGGCCCAGGGGCCTCAGTGCCCGATGTCGCCGGCATAGCAATAAATAACGACAGCATCTTTGCAAGCACTAATTTTGGAGTTATGGCCGCCAACCTCAATGCCTT
Source organism: Bacteroidia bacterium (assembly GCA_038219845.1). Lineage (GTDB taxonomy): Bacteria > Bacteroidota > Bacteroidia > UKL13-3 > UKL13-3 > CAINMV01. Next base: position 3,627 of record JBBRJE010000006.1, on the reverse strand, counting down.
CAGCCTTAATATCCAGGGGGCATGGGCCATCATTACCGATACCGTGAAGAAACCTGCATCGCAAAAAATAATTTCTTTCAAGAATAAAATATATGCTGTTGTAGATAGTGTGTTTAAAGTTTACGACGGATCTGTGTGGATGGATTATGAAGGCGGAATAAAGCATACGCTCTTTGGATACGACGTTTATAATAATACATTATTAACCAGTTCGGATAAAGGGTTTATCCTGGATGATGGCATCACCAGGAAAAATATTTTTGAAACCTTTCCGCAGATGGCTGTGCAGCTGGCTGATAAGATCTGGTTCATCAAGCAGGATTTCGGCCTGCTCGGTAAAAGCATACAAAACGGTACACTGCAATTTGTTACGCCTATAGGCCCGCGTACGAATGAGGCATTCTCACTAAATTACAGCAATGATAAGCTCTGGGTGATGTGCGGGAAATATAATGCCCGGCTACTGCCGGCTTATAGCGCCGCAGGATTTTATACTATTGAAAATAATGCGCCTAAATATTATTCAGGCATTAATATGAATGCGTTTGATACCGTGCGTGATTGCGTCGTCTCTGCCACCAGCAGCGATGGATCGCATACCTATATTGGCACCTTCGCTTCAGGCCTTATTGAATTGATCAATGGAAGCCTCACCAATGTTTACGGCACCAAGCCACCAGCTAATTTTAAATTCAGAAGCGGTGCGAGCGTAGATGGGGTAAAAATAACAGGGCTGGCCTATGATAAGGATGATAATTTATGGGCTACTAATTTTCTTTCCAGCGATAAGCCGGTTTATTGCCGCCTTACCGACGGCAGCTGGAGAAATTTCACCATCAACGGGCTGATGGGCACACGCGATGTGCTTGGCAAAATGGTGATCGATGGCCATGGCACAAAATGGATTCAGACCTTTGAAGCCAATGGCTTGCTGGCATTCAGGGAAAATGATATCAACGACCCGAATAATGTGAATGTAAGATTATTGAACGACCAGAAGGGACAGGGAGCCCTGGCAAGCAAAGATGTGCATTGTGTGGCCGTGGATAACGACGGGGAGGTATGGATTGGAACGACCAATGGCATATCGGTGATCAGCAGCCCCGGAAGAATTTTTGATAATGACGCACCCGATTCACGCACACCTTATGTTCGGGAAGGGAATGTTGGCGTACCCTTGCTGCAATATGAAACAGTGAATGCTATCGAGATCGACGGCGCCAACAGGAAGTGGATCGGCACGCGCAACGGGCTCTGGCTATTTAATGCCGATGGATCGAAGGTGCTTAAAAATTTCAACCTGGAAAATAGCCCCCTCTATAGCAATAATATTCTTGACCTCGAGCTTAATGCAAAAACCGGTGAGCTTTATATTGCAACAGATAAAGGACTGATCATTTACAAAAGTGACGCTGTAGCTTCCGGTGACGATTTTGGTGATGTATATGCCTATCCCAACCCTGTAAGGCCCAACTATAAAGGGCAGATCGCCATCACAGGATTAATCAATGAATGCGTGGTGAAGATCACCGATATGGCGGGCAATCTCGTTTACGAAACCATATCGTTGGGCGGACAAGCAGTATGGGACGGGAATGATTTTCATGGGCAGAGAGCCAGCAGCGGCATCTACCTGGTATTCGCCTCGAGCAAAGACGGAACCAAGCATTACCAGACAAAAATCGCTATCGTGAACGGGAACTGACGATAATACAAAACTAAATGATGTACAAAGCGAAATATCTTTTTTTTATTTCTCTCCTATGCCTTGTATTATCTTCTTCCAAATGTAGAAAAGATTGCAAGGATAAGCCGCGTCAAGTATTTCTACCACAGGAAGTTTTGGATTATGTAGATTTTAAAACAGGTACCTATTGGGTTTACAAGGATAGCGCCACCGGGCGCATAGATAGTGAAGTTGTGATAAGTAGTAGGCACTTTATGGAGGATGTTGGCGGGCTTAACGAATGTGGGAGCCGCCATTATGAGAATATTGAAATGGTAATGAAGCGTTATGATTCCTTGGTATTTATAGTTCAGCAGGGTTCTTCCTTTTTGTTAGGGTATCCCTTTAGTATTGCATATGATAATCATGGTTATAATGTAAAGGAGTTTTTGTCAGATTCAATCATATATAATAATGTTAAGTATTACCATGTTTTAACTCAGGATGGGCAATTCGGAAACCAAAATTATTTTACATATGCTGTTTTTGCCAAAAAAATAGGTAGACTATATTTTGGTACAACAGGAGGTAACCCTAATGATTTTCAAAAGGCAAATATTATTAGGTATAAAATTATGTGAATTGTATAGTCCCTATCGTTTAATAAGTATAACCGTTATTACTGGACACCGTATCGTGTATAAAACACTACGAGAAATTTATTTGTATTTTTATTATCGCTTTTGTTTCATTTTTCTTATAGCCAAAACTATTGGCCGAAGAATTATACGGCCCCTAAAATTTCATTATGGGCCATAACTGAAGATCATGATGGAGGTTACTTGGCAATAGCGACAATTAATAATGATGGCAATTCTTACCTTCTGAAATTCGATGCGAATACAAATCTCCTATGGAAAAAATGCTTGCCTTATCAGATAAAACGCGAATTATGGGCAACCCGTTTTATTAAAGATGAATTTAAGAATACATACATTGTGGGATCTTATTGGGGATTGGATACGACATTTGGTGACTTGTTTATTTTAAGACTTGACAGTTGTTTTAAAAAAACCAAATGCGTTATATATACAGATACAGTGGAGCCTTATCAACAATTTCCTGCGTGAAACAAGGATTTCAGTGATTCTCTTTTTTTTATGAGCGCATGGGGCTTCAATCAGTTTTCCAATCACTTTTTTCTAATTAACAAATCGGATTTAAGCCCAGAAAAAATATATAATACTTCGGCTAATTCATGGGGGAATATGTTTTATACCAATAAGACCTCTGTTTATTTACCCGTTGATGATTATTATTACTTAAAAGGAGGTGATACCACCTCTGGGGCATTACGAACAGCGTTGTTAAAATTCGACAAGAAAACTGGTAGCCCGATATTTTATAAATTCTTTGGATATAATGAAAATCTCCTATCTGTCTCCTATAATATCTATAAAAATAAAAAAGGAAATTTATATGTCTTTGGTATTTTCAGGGAAATTATTAATAATACAATGAATAAGGAATTTAGTCCAGTATTGTTCGAATGTGATACCAACGGCAATATGTTGAATTATAAAGTTTATAATGATTTCGGAATCGAACAATATTATAATAACTCCCTTCAATTTAATGATAGTACCTATTTTATTGTTGTGAATTACCACCCTTTAGGATCTTCAACATCTTCCGCTAAAAAAATAAAGATGTATAAATTAAATGGGAATGGAGCATTGGTTGATTCCTTTTATTTTAATAAATGGAACGGGAAATTCTTTAATGATGCGGGAATCAGTTTCATAAATTTATTTAAAACCTTTGTTACTGTTCAGTCCAAAAATAAGGAATATTCTAATACAACTGTATAAAACTTAATACTTTTATGTTTTGGTGTCAGGGAAAAAGTACTTTTCTTTGATGTAATGATTGAAGCACCGGATGGCTATTATTTAATCAAG